>CAMWLW010000009.1 GCA_947175245.1 uncultured Bacteroidales bacterium | reverse complement strand
GATGTACACTCGTCGGCGTCGAGTGACAGCAGATTATTAACAAAGTCTTTGGTCAATGTAATTTTAGGCATAGCGGTTGTGTGTTTTCGGGTTACTTTTTGTGTTTTTCGGTTACAAATATACTATCGTCGCGCCCCAAAACCATAAAAATTTTTCACCACCCTCGGCAGCCGTTGCGCGACTTAGAACCGTAATATACTACGGCACAATCGAATATACAAGCCGAATAAATTCAGAAGAATTTCATTTTTTTGGCCGATAGAATTTTATATCGTGTATTTTAACATTATATTTGCAACGTTTTAACTAAAACCTGATAACACCGATGAACGAGAATATAGATATTGTTGTGGGAATGGGCGAGGCGCTGTGGGACGTGCTGCCCGAGGGCCGAAAGATTGGCGGCGCACCGGCCAACTTTGCCTATCATGTGTCACAGTTCGGGCTGCCGAGCTGTGTGGTCAGCGCCGTGGGCCATGACGAGCTTGGCAAGGAGATTATTGAGAATTTCGCCGCCAAAGGCCTCAACCAGCTAATTGCCGAGGTTCCCTACCCTACGGGCACGGTTCAGGTCGAGGTCGACGCGGCCGGTATTCCGCAATATGAGATACGCGAGAATGTAGCTTGGGACAACATCCCGTACACTGACGCTCTCGATGCCCTGGCACGTCACACGCGTGCCGTATGCTTCGGCTCACTGGCCCAGCGCAATGTCGTGTCACGCAGCACTATCGACCGCTTTCTCGACGCGATGCCGGTGACCGACGGCACTCTGATAGTGTTCGATGTCAACCTGCGCCAGCACTTCTACACGCGTGAGGTGCTCGACTCGTCGATGAAACGGTGCAATATTCTAAAAATCAACGATGAAGAACTTGTCACGGTGAGCCACATGTTCGGCATCACCGGCATAGACCTCGAGGCGACATGCCGCGAGCTGCTCGAGCGCTATGATCTGAAGATGCTCATACTCACCTGTGGCGTCAACGGCAGCTATGTGTTCACCCCCGGCGGCGTGTCGTTCATGCCCACACCGCGTGTCGAGGTGGCCGACACGGTAGGCGCCGGTGACTCGTTCACAGCCGCGTTCATAGCGATCATACTCAGGGGGCGATCGGTCGAAGAGGCCCACAGCACAGCCGTGCGCACCTCGGCCTATGTCTGCACCCGGCAGGGCGCCATGCCCCTGCTTCCCGCCGACATCACCGCCTGACACCGAAGTAAAAATATTTTACCCACGCGATGCAACTATTCGGCCACATGCGCGACTAATGAAATAGGATAAAATAGGAACTCATTATGTCAAATAAGTGTAAACGCAACCTGTGGCTCGTGCTCGGCATCATGTCGGTCGCCATTGTCATCGACCGGGCCATCAGGCTCGCCCACGGCGATCTCGAGTGGTGGCAGATGCTGTCGCCCATAATAATCACCGTGTTCTTCACGCGCTTTTATCTGGCCTACCGCCGCGCGGTCAGGGAGGGGAATATGTACGGCAAGGTGTGTCCGCTCAAAAAGCCGTGGTTTAACAGGTGAACGGGAGCTTGCAACATAGCGAATTTTTCGTTACATTTGCATCAGCTTAACCAATTCATCTATTATCATTATGAGAAATAATATCATACGACTCGGCCTCGTGACGGCTGTCCTCAGTATATCATCGGTCACAAAGGCGGCTATCGAACTGCCCGACATCGTCAGCGACAACATGGTGCTCCAACAGCAGAGCGACGCACGCCTGTGGGGCTGGGCCACCCCCGGCTCGGTCATCACCGTCAAGCCGTCGTGGACGGGAGCACGCGCCGTCAAGACCCGCACGGCCGACAATGGCCGCTGGGACGTGGCCGTCGCCACCCCCGAGGCATCGTTCACCCCCTACACGCTCAATATCAAGGGCGACGGCAGCGACATCACGCTCGACAACGTGCTCGTAGGCGAGGTGTGGTTCTGCTCGGGCCAGTCAAACATGGAGATGCCGGTCAAGGGCTACAACATGCAGCCGGTCGACGGCTCGGCACGCGTCGTGGCCGAGTCACGCCGCTATCCCGGCATACGCATGGCCAACGTGCCTCACGCCCAGTCATATACACCCCAAGATCGCGTCGGCGGCAAATGGGAGACGAGCGAGCCCGCCAACGTGTGGGATTTCAGCGCCATGGCCTACTACTTTGCCCGCGAGCTCACCGACCAGCTCAACGTGCCAGTCGGCATCATCCACAGCTCATACGGCGGCAGCAAGGTCGAAGGCTGGGAGCCGCGCGAACTGCTTGAGACCTATCCCGACTGTGACATAGAGCGCGAGGCCGCCGACCCCGAATTCAACCACATGCACCGCATCAACACCAAGTACAACGCCATGCTCCACCCCCTCATAGGCTACACAATCAAGGGCTTCGTGTGGAACCAGGGCGAGTCAAACGTCGGCCAGCACGACACCTACCCCGAGCGACAGCGCGACATGGTAACATACTGGCGCGACAAGTGGGGTCAGGGCGAGCTACCTTTCTACTTTGTCGAGATACCGGGCTGGATCTACAGCGGCGCCGAAGGCACCGAGGCAGCCCTGTTCCGCGAGTGTCAGCACCGTGCCGCCGAAATCACACCCAACAGCGCCATCGTCTGCTCGGCCGACCTCGTCTACCCCGACGGACTCTACTGCATCCACTCGCCGATGAAAGACCGCCTCGGCAGCCGCATGGCTCACCTCGTGGCCGAGCGCACATACGGCATCGAGGGACTCCCCACCCGCTTCCCCACATTCAAGTCAATGACAGTCGACGGAAACAAGGCATCGCTGCTGTTTGACAACGCCCCGACAGGCTTCTACCCATTCAACGACCTGAAAGGCTTCGAGGCCGCCGGCGACGACGGCGTGTTCCATCCCGCCAACGCCTGGGGCAACGGCAACACCCTCGGCATCGACATCAACTGTCCCGACGTCGAGACCATCAAACACGTGCGCTACAACTTCAAGAACTTCGCCCCCGCCACCGTCTTCAACGCCCAGGGCCTCCCCCTCATCCCCTTCCGCACCGACAAGTAACCCCGCACAATACACAATTATAATCCCTGATTGTTGACGCGATTGCCTGGCTTAATACCCAATTAATGTAATCAATAGTAGGTAGGAGGATTTACAGTGGCGGACGCGAAAATTCGCGTGCCGCGCAATGCGGTGCAGTGGCGGGGTATTGTGGTTTGGGAATTAATTTGTAATTTTGTGGGATATGGAGAAGAATCGTACAAGGGTTGTTGAGTTGCTTGCGCCGGCAAGGAATGCCGAGATTGCGATGGCGGCGATTGACCATGGCGCCGATGCAGTCTACATCGGGGCGTCACACCACGGCGCACGCCACGCTGCCGGCAACAGCATCGACGACATCAGGCGCGTTGTGGAATATGCCCGCCCGTTCGGCGTCAACGTCTATGTCACTCTCAACACTATCATATATGACAACGAGATTGACGAGGTAAAAAGCCTTGTCAATGAGCTATATCGCGTCGGCGTGGATGCCCTAATTGTCCAGGATATGGCGCTGCTCGAAATGAATCTGCCGCCCATAGCGCTACACGCGAGCACGCAGTGTGACATACGCACTCCCGAGCGCGCCCGATTCCTACAAGACGCAGGTATGAGCCAGTTGGTTCTTGCCCGCGAGCTTACACTCGACGAAATCAAGGCGATACGCGAGGCTACCACGGTGCCGCTCGAGGCGTTCGTGCACGGTGCGCTGTGCGTTAGCTACAGCGGTAACTGTCAGGCGAGTCAGGTCATCACGGGCCGCAGTGCCAACCGCGGCGAGTGCGCCCAGATGTGCCGCCTGCCCTACACTTTAATCGACGGCGACGGCAAACCGGTTGTAACCGACAAACACCTGCTGTCACTACGCGACATGAACCGCATCGAGTCGCTCGGCGAAATGATTGACGCCGGCATCGACTCGTTCAAGATCGAGGGCCGACTCAAGGACGCCGACTATGTCAAGACCGTGGTGAGCGCTTACAGCGAGCGCCTTGACCGTATCATCGCCGAACGCGGCGACGGGCTGTTGAGGCGCCGTGGACGCGGACGCGTGTCGCGCACATTCAGCGCCGACCTGGCCGACTCGTTCAACCGCGGGTACACCGACTACTTCCTCCATCATCGCCGCCCTACTGCCCCGATGGCGTCGATCAATACCCCCAAGAGCGCCGGACAGCCGATAGGCAAAGTCAGAAAAGCGATGGGACGTACTCTCGTGGTCGACACAACCGTGCAGCTCGCCAACGGCGACGGACTCACCTACTTTGACACCACCGGCATGTTGCAGGGCTTCCGTGTGAACCGCGTCGAGCCCGATGGCAAGCGCATCCAGCTCGCCGCACCGGTCGACCTGCGCCCCGGTACACGTCTGTACCGTAACCACGACATACAGCGCGAAACGCTGATGGCCCGCACCACTGCACGACGCGTTATCGACGTCGACATGACACTGCGCACAGCCGACCGTGGCGCCCGTCTTGTGCTCGACTTATCGCTCACAGCCGAGCCCTCCGTCAGTGTGACGGTATCGGCCGAAATGCCCGATGGCGGACTGCAGCAGGCCCGCTCGCCCCAGGCCGAAGTGAGACAGCGCACACTCGCCAAGCTCGGTGACACTCATTTTGACATCGCGCGGCTCGATGACCGTGTCGACCCCAACGGCTTCATACCGCTGTCTCTGCTCGCCACCATGCGCCGCCAGGCCACCGATGCACTCGACCGCACGCTCAGACTGCGCGCCATGCCCCAGCTGCGCCGCCCATCGGCCGTCAGACCACACCTCGACCGAAACACTCTCGACTACACCGACAACGTAGCCAACCTACTGTCAGCCGACTTCTACCGCCGCGCCGGTGCCACCGACATCGAGCCGGCCATCGAGTGCCAAAGAGCTGACGGACGACAGCGCCGCGTGATGCTGACCCGTTACTGCCTCAGGCGCGAGCTCGGCTACTGCCTCAAGACCCCACGCGGCAAGCAGCTCAAAGAGCCGCTGACCCTGCGCGGCGCCGGCTTTGACTACTCGCTCCGCTTCGACTGCCGCCGCTGCGAGATGTCAGTCCTCTCAAAATTCTAAACCGCGCAAAAACAGTTGCCAATATTAGAAACTTTTATTATCTTTGCGTAATAAAAGACGAACATTTATGACTGATCGATTTGACGAAATAGGCAACCTTTTCCATAAACGAAGGAAAGAACTCGGACTCACTCAGCAGCAATTGGGTGATAAAGTTGGCGTGACCAAATCAGAAATCTCCAAGATTGAGAACGGCCGCGGTATAACATTCGCCACCATAAACAAACTGTCTGAAGCACTTGGAGTCTCGGCACAGGTTCAACTCAAGCCTACCCGCCACATGTCACTCGACATCATACATTATATAGTTATGTGTACGGGTATGTTTGGGCGCCGGTTCAACCTGTCGCCAAAAGAGGCATGCAATTATCTGTCACGATACAAAGGCATGGATTTTGCCATTAACAACTATGAAGCAGAACACCAATTGTCGCTACAAGATTGTGTCGACGACATGGCTGCTATCTGCCAGCGCAATGGAGGTGCGGTAGTATGAAACTCTATCATGGCTCCAACCAGCCTATCATCGAGATAAATTTATCCCGAGGACGCAAATATAAAGACTTCGGCCAGGGCTTCTACACAACACACCTACATGAACAAGCCATTCTATGGTCTAAGCAGGTAACCGACCGTTATGGCGGCATACCTACGGTTACTGAATATGAATTTGATCTCGATGCGGCCGTTGCCGATGGACTGAATATCAGGATATTTGAGCATCCAGACAAAGCGTGGGCCGAGTTTGTGATGGCCAACCGTAAAAAAGGAGACATTGACTTCAGTCATGACTATGACATAGTAATCGGCCCGGTTGCCGATGATAACATAGCCCGGATATTCGGCCTCTACGACATGAACATTATCGACATAGATGTCGTTGTAGCCGGTCTTACCTATAAAGAGCTCAATTCACAATACTTTTTCGCCACGGCACGCTCACTTAAATACCTTAGAAAAATATGAAACCCGAAAACCACAATTTTAATTTTCTTGTAGAGTATATTACAGCCAAAGTGGTTGAGTGGCTCATCAATGAGAAGGATATGGGTCTCGAAGAAGCGATGCTATTGTTTCACAATTCAGAAACATTTGAGAAACTTTGTCAAGAAACCACCAAAATGTATATCGAAAGCCCTGCGTATGTTTACGAAACGCTCCAAGACGAACTGCGTCGTGGCACACTACGCGGCCTCACCGATTAAAGTCCTTAGGCTACATCAGTGCTCTATCTCTTTTGACCATTCGGCGGTCAGCGCCTTGAAGTATGCGCGCATTGCCTTGTCATCAATTTGGGCGATGGCGTTATCTATGATTTCGCGTGATTGCGGATCCTGGGTATATTCAAATTCAAGATGCATTGGCAATGTAATAGATTCATCATCGCGATTATCATAAAGCCACTTCAAAACCCTTTGTGGCTGAGGCTTGAATACATATATGAAAAAATAGTATTCGACTGATTCAGCAGGTGCTCCATCTGCCTTTTTTCCAATAATATTCCACCGTTCAAGCGCCTTTTCATCAGAAAACGAGTAAAGATTGAGAGTGTATATTTCATCCATCAAATCCCATTCTTTCTTACCATCCTCACGATCCCATAGCCTGAATACACCATCTTCACATACCTCGGCATCAGGTAAGGTCATTTTTATTTTGCCGTCACTCTCTATATTATAGGTCAACGAAATTGTTTTATTATAGGTTATAGTGTCTCGATCACTCTTGGTATCATACTCTAATTCCTTATATTCACGAGTTAGCGTAAATTCATGATTTCCAATAAAATGTATCTGATTATGTCGAACTATTCTTAATTCGATTGAATCAGACAAGATGCGATCCCCAAATGACTTGTTACCAAGCTCTCCGGCAAACAATACATCAATCAGCACTCCATCAGTATTATAAGTTGCAATATACACATCCTCAAAATATCGCCTATGATTATATTGGCATAATATCACATTATCATTTATTTGTCTGACTGCTACAAGGTAGACCAATGTATCTTTTGAAATATCGAAGTCCGAGCTTATAACACCTTTGAGTAACGCCCCCTGCTCTTTTGTTGTCAGGAGACAATCGCTGCTGTCAAACGGGGTCGGCAATGTATCGCCATTTGCAATAAGCAGCTCATAATCTATGCCCAGTTTTTCAAGAAACCCAAACGGATTTTTCACGCCGGTCGCTACTATAGAATCCTGCACGCCTTCATGGGCCGACGACGCCGTGCGTTTCCCTTGACATGAGATGCAAAGGGCTAATGTGAGTATAATTATAAGATGTAAACGATTCATAATGTGTCATTATTGAGTTATCAAACCAACGGCAAAGCTACAAAAAATATCTGATTGAGAATTAGAATTTTAATAAAAAACACATATAAAGACCCGTCGAAAGATTTTGACCGTAAATTTTCTAAATGAAAAAAGGTTTTGTAATTTTGTAGAGTCGACCGACGACATCACCAATCAGTAATATTGACCATTCTAAAATACACAATAATAATCCGTACAAAAAAATGAAAAAAGAACGTATTCTTGTCACCGGCGGAACAGGCTACATAGGCTCACACACCGTAGTTGAGCTCCAGCAGGCCGGCTATCCCGTAGTCATCATCGACAACCTGTCGAACAGCGACCGCGCGGTTCTTGACGGCATCGAAGCTATCACCGGCATACGTCCCGACTTTGTCGAGGCCGACTGTACTGACCTCGAGGCTCTCAAGGCACTTTTTGCCAAATATCCCGACATCAAGGGCATCATCAACTTCGCCGCCAGCAAGGCCGTGGGCGAGTCGATGCAGAAACCCGTACTCTACTACCGCAACAACCTCAACACCCTCATGAACCTGCTCGACCTCATGGGTCCCAACGGCGTCAAGGGCATCGTGTTCTCATCGTCATGCACCGTCTACGGCGAGCCCGACGTCAACCCCGTCACCGAGCAGTCTCCTATCAAGAAAGCCACATCGCCCTACGGCAACACCAAGCAGATATCAGAAGAGATCATCACCGACGTCATCAACGCCGGCGCACCCTTCAAGAGCGTCATCCTGCGCTATTTCAATCCCGTGGGCGCACACCCGTCGGCAATGATCGGCGAGCTTCCCAACGGCGTGCCCCAGAACCTCGTGCCCTACCTCACTCAGGCCGCTATGGGCATCCGCGCCGAGCTCAGCGTCTTCGGTAACGACTACGACACCCCCGACGGATCATGCATACGCGACTACATCGACGTGGTTGACCTCGCCAAGGCCCACGTTATAGCCGTCGAGCGCATGCTGCAGGACAAGAGCGAGGAGAAAATCGAAATCTTCAACCTCGGCACCGGCCGCGGCGTCTCGGTTCTCGAGCTCATCGCCGCCTTCGAGCGCGCTACAGGCGTCAAGGTTCCTCACAAGATCGTTGGCCGCCGTGCCGGCGACATCGAGAAAGTATGGGCCAACCCCGCACGCGCCAATCAGGTGCTCGGCTGGACCGCCAACACCCCTCTAGACGACACCATGCGCTCGGCATGGGCATGGCAGTGCAAGCTGCGCGAGAAAGGCGTCATGTAATCACTACACATTAATATAATAATGTATGGCTGCCCGGGTTGGCAGCCATACATTTCAATCAAATCACACATAGACCAATCATATCATGCTTACACGACCGGTACACACCATCCTGTTCCTATTGGCAGCCATACTGACCATTAACGCCCAGACCACACGTGAGGCGATGCTCGCCGACCCCCTGAAGTGTGCCGGAGTCTACGCCCCCTACCCCGACACCGTCTGGCAACTCACACCCGTGCCCGACGGATACGAACCTTTTTATGTAAGCCACTACGGCCGCCATGGGTCACGCTACCTCATCAACGAGACCGACTACACCAACGTGTTCAACGCCCTCGGCAAAGCACGCGAGGCCGGCGCGCTAACCCCTCGCGGACTCGAAGTCTATGACATAGTGGCCGCCGCCACCGAGGAGGCCCGCGGACGTGCCGGCGAGCTCTCACCCCTCGGCTACCGCCAGCACCACGACATCGCCTCGCGCCTGCTCGACGAGTGTGCCCCCGCCTTCAGCGACGGTGCTGATGTCACAGCCACCTCGACTGTCCGTATGCGGTGTGCCTACTCCATGTTCTCATTCGTCAGCCGGCTCAAGGAATTCAACCCCGGCCTCGACATACCCCTCGAGTCGGGCAGCCGCCACATGTACTACATGAGCTACAACAACCCGGCCGCACAGGCCTTCAACGACGCCGGCGCCGCGTGGCAGTCAACCCTGCGCGACTTCAAACAGTCACAGACCAGGCCCGACCGACTCATGGCCGCGCTGTTCACCGACCCCGACAAGGCCGCCGACTACATCGCACCCGCCGACCTCATGTGGGGACTCTACTGGATAGCCATTGACCTCCCCAACATGGAATGTGACGCCTCACTGTTTGACATCTTCACCCCCGACGAGCTCTTCGACCTGTGGCAAGTGTTCAACTACGAGTTCTATACCCGCAACTCGTGCAACCCCATCAATAACGGTGTGTTTCTCGAAAGCGCCAAGTCACTGCTTGCCAACATCATAGACAACGCCGACGCCTACATCGCCGACGGCCGCCACGGCGCCACTCTGCGATTTGGCCACGACAGTACCCTCATACCGCTCGCCGGACTGCTCGGTTTCGCCACCGCCTCGGGCCGTGAGAGCGACCCTGCACGGCTCTACCACACATACGCCGACTACCGCGTCTCGCCGATGGCCTCAAACATCCAGATACGCTTCTACCGCAACGCCGACGGCGACATTCTCGTCAAATTCCTCCTCAACGAGAGCGAGACAGCCCTCGGCGATACCCCCACCGACAATTACCCCTACTATAAATGGAGCGACGCCCGCGCCACACTCCTCAACATACTCAACACACCCGTAAAACTATGAACCGCATAGGTAAACTCTACTTCCGCTACGGCACAATGGGCTCAGCCAAGACCGCCCTGCTGCTCACCACCGCCTACAACTTTGAAGAGCGAGGCATGCACTACAAATGTCTCAAGCCCGTCATCGACACACGCGACAGCAAGAACGTCATCAAATCGCGCATCGGCATTGAGCGCGAATGTGACTGGATATATCACGATACCGACCTCTATACCTACGCCAAAGAGCTGTTTGAGAAAACCGGCAAGATGGTCGACTGGTTCCTAATCGACGAGGCCCAGTTCCTCACCGCCGACCAGGTCGACCAGCTATCACGCGTCGTCGACGACTTCGGCTGCAACGTCATTTGCTACGGACTCCGAACCGATTTCCAGTCCCGTTTGTTTGAAGGATCAAGGAGACTGTTTGAGATAGCCGACACCATCGACGAGGTCAAGTCGACCTGCACCTGCGGCCACAAGACCATCGTCAATGCCCGCATCGACGCCGCCGGCGACTTCGTCAGCGAGGGAGCCCAGGTAGAGATCGGAGGCGACGAGCGATACATTGCTGTCTGCCGCAAGTGCTGGCGCAACAAACGCATCGAACAGTCCTACCGCGACATATTACCGTTTATTTAACCCACCCCCTGCAAGCCCCATTATGAAACGACTGCTATTTATCGCCACCCTCCTCGCCACCCTCATGACGGCAGCTCAGACAGCGCCAGCCTATAAACCGACGGTGGAGAGTCTCAAATACCGCGTCATGTACAAATGGGGCCTCATCAACAAACAAGCCGGTACCGTCACACTCACCACCCACGACTTCAACGACGGATACTTCAAATCGACCCTCGTAGGCCGCTCAGCCACATGGGCCGACAAATTCTTCACCGTGCGCGACACCTTGATGGGCACCATCATGGCCGACCGCCTGGAGCCCGTCTACTACGAGAAGATAGCACGCGAAGGCGGCGACTTCAAGCGCGACGTCATCGTCTACGACCGCTCGACACCCACCATTACCGGCGACTGCCAGCGGTGGCGTCAGAAGAAGAAAAGCACCGAAGTGATTCACAGCACGGTGAGCATCACCGGCACAGGCGTCACCCTCGACATGCTCAGCGCCTTCTACTACATGCGCCACCTCGACTACCCCTCCATGAAAGTCGGTCAGACCACAACCACCAACATCTTCTCGGGTCAGAAAAAAGAAATCTTGAAAATAACCTACCAGGGCACACGCACCGTCGATGTCGCAGGCAAGAACTACAACTGCTACTACATATCGTTCAGCTTCACAGGCGATAACGGCAAGAAAAGCAGCGACGACATCTTTGCGTGGATATCGACCGACTGCAACCGCATCCCCATGATGCTCCTCGGCAACCTCACCATCGGCTCCATCCGCTGCTACTACGAGCCCTAAACATACCTTAAAGTAGGTATTGACACATTGACGAATAATTGCGAACTTTGCACACGATTTAAGTTGCAAGGATGCTATTATCTGATTTAAAAACCGGCGACGAAGCAATCGTCGTCAAAATACATGGTCATGGCGCGTTTCGCAAACGCGTCATGGAGATGGGTTTCGTGCGTGGCCGCAAGGTCACTGCTGTCCTCACTGCCCCCCTGCGCGACCCCGTCAAATACCGTCTCATGGGCTATGAAGTGTCACTGCGACGCAGCGAAGCCGATCTTATAGATGTGATACCGCTTGAAAATACTCAGCATGATACATTGAAAACGCAAGAGTTAAATTCATCGGCACAAACCATTCCATGCAACTGCAACAATAGCCACGACATTGACCCCGACACTGTTTCAGGCTACCGCGGTCACTCACACACCATCAACGTCGCACTCATAGGCAACCCCAACTGTGGCAAGACATCGCTGTTCAACATCGCCTCGGGTGCCAGCGAGCACGTCGGTAACTACAGCGGCGTGACGGTCGACGCCAAGACCGGACACTTCGAGTATGGCGGCTATAGCTTCAACCTCGTCGACCTGCCCGGTACCTACTCACTGTCAGCCTACTCGCCCGAGGAGCTATACGTGCGCCGCTACCTCAAAGACCAGCATCCCGACATCATTCTGAACGTTGTCGATGCGAGCAATCTCGAGCGCAACCTGTACCTCACCACCGAGCTTATCGACATGGACCGGCCTATGGTCATTGCCCTCAACATGTTCGACGAGCTCAAGCGCACAGGTAATCGACTAGATTACGAAAATCTTGGTGGCATGATTGGCGTCCCCATCGTGCCCACCACCGCACGCACCGGGCAGGGCATCGACCGCCTCTTTGACACCATCATCGAGGTCTATGAGGGCACCAACACTCAGGTGCGCCACGTCCACGTGTCACTCGGCACCGACGTCGAGGCAGCCCTCAACACCATCAAGGACGAGATCAAGCGCGACGACTGCAAGATACTACAGTTTGCCCCGCGCTACCTCGCTATCAAGTTGCTCGAACGTGACAGCGAGGTCGAGTCGATGGTCAGCTCGCTCAAAGGGGCAAGCCACATTCTCGAATCGCGAGACAAACTCGCGGCACGCATCGAACAGATTCACGGAGAGGATATATCATCGCTCGTAGCCAACGAGAAATATGGCTTCATTGCCGGCGCACTGGCCGAGACTCTCGACCGCAGTGAAGCCGACCGTGTAAGCTCCACCCAAATCATTGATACCCTTGTCACCAACAAACTGTTCGGCTTCCCGATATTCATAGCTATAATGCTGTTTATGTTCTGGGCCACATTTTCACTCGGTCAGTACCCGCAGCACTGGATTGAAATGGCGGTCGAGAGCCTGAGTAATCTCGTCAGCAACCACATGCCGGCCGGCCCGCTCAAAGACCTCTTGGCCAACGGCGTGATAGGAGGCGTGGGAGGCGTTATCGTGTTCCTGCCTAACATTTTGATACTCTTCTTCTTCATCTCGTTCATGGAAGACTCGGGCTACATGGCGCGGGCAGCCTTCATCATGGACAAGCTGATGCACAAGATAGGCCTGCACGGCAAGTCATTCATACCGCTCATGATGGGCTTCGGCTGCAACGTCCCGGCTATCATGGCCTCACGTGCCATCGAGAGCCGTTCGAGCCGCATCATCACGGTGCTTATCAATCCGTTCATGTCGTGCTCAGCGCGACTGCCTATCTATGTGCTTCTTGTCGGCATGTTCTTCCCAAATTGTGCTGCCGTGGCGTTTCTGGGACTTTACATGCTCGGCGTGCTTATGGCAATTTTGACAGCCAAGCTTCTAAGGCGATTCAAATTCAAGAAAGACGAGACGCCATTTGTAATGGAACTTCCACCCTACCGCATCCCGACGATGAAAACCACCGTGCGCCACATGTGGGCCAAAGGCAAAGAGTATCTTAAAAAGATGGGCGGCATTATCCTCGTCGGCAGCCTCGTGATATGGGCGCTGAATTATTTCCCTGTTCACAACAGCGACACTCAGGAAGTAACCGGAGATAACGATGATACATATCTCGAAATGATTGGCAAGAACCTCAATCCGGTCATGGAGCCACTGGGTTTCGGATGGCGATCGACCATTGCCGCCGTCGCCGGACTACCCGCCAAAGAAATTGTCGTGTCGACACTCGGCGTGCTGTATACCGGCGATGAAGAAATAGACGAAGCTACCCTAAGCGAGCGTCTTGAGGCATCGGGCGACTTCAACGCCACCAAAGCCTTGAGCTTCATGGTGTTCATTCTTCTTTACTGCCCCTGCATAGCCACGATTACCGCTATATCGCGCGAGACCGGGTCGTGGCGTTACGGTGCCTTCTCGGTAGTCTACAACACCACCCTCGCCTGGATAGTTTCGTTCATCGTCTATCACATCGCCCTACTGTTTTAGACATTCCTGATTTAAAATATTTTTTGTATATTTGTACCCCGATATGATGTACATGCCGCATGGCGTGCATCCAATCATGCAACAACCTGAATATAAACAATTTCACGATATGAAGAAACAATTCCCCGGCCACCAGTCACTCGACCTCTCGGCCGTCAACAAAGAAGTGCTCGACGAGTGGACAGCCGCCTCACTCTTTGAGCAGAGCATAAAAGAGCGTGAAGGCGCCCCGTCATTTGTATTCTTCGAGGGTCCACCCTCGGCCAACGGCATGCCCGGCATACACCACGTCATGGCACGCACCATCAAAGACATCGTGTGCCGCTTCAAGACCATGAAAGGCTTTCAGGTCAAGCGCAAGGCCGGCTGGGACACACACGGCCTGCCCGTCGAGCTCGGCGTCGAGAAAAGCCTCGGAATTACCAAAGAAGACATCGGCCACAAAATATCGGTCGATGACTATAACGCCGCCTGCCGTCGCGAGGTCATGAAATACACCCGCGAGTGGGAGACGCTCACCCGCCAGATGGGCTACTGGGTCGACATGCACGACCCCTACATCACCTACGACAACCGCTACATCGAGAGCGTATGGTGGCTCCTGCGTCAGCTCTACGACAAAGGCTACCTCTACAAAGGCTACACCATCCAGCCCTACTCGCCCGCTGCCGGCACAGGCCTCAGCACCCACGAGCTCAACCAGCCAGGCTGCTACCGCGACGTCAAGGACACCACTGTCACAGCCATCTTCAAGGCCATCGACACCAAGCCCGAGATGCAAGGCTGGGGTACTCCCTGTTTCATAGCCTGGACTACAACGCCCTGGACTCTGCCCAGCAACACAGCACTGTGTGTAGGCCCCCGCATCGACTATGACATCGTGCGCACCTACAACCCCTATACAGCCGAGAAAATGACGTTGGTAATGGCCCACGAACGCCTTGCCGCATACTTCAAACCCGAAGGTGCCGAGGCTGACATGGATTCATACACTCCCGGCGACAAGATTGTACCCTATCGCGTTGTCGGCTCATACAAAGGCGCCGACCTCGAAGGCATGCGCTACACCCAGCTAATGCCCTGGGTCAAGCCCACCGAGAAACTCGGTGATACGGCCCCCGGCTTTGTAAGTGACTATGCCGCTACCAACCCCGACCACGTGTTCACCGTCGGCAAGGATAGCTTCGTCGAGCTCTCAGACCTCGCTTTCCGCGTCATCACAGGCGACTACGTCACCACCGACGACGGTACCGGCATCGTCCACATAGCCCCCACATTCGGTGCCGACGACGCCCGCGTAGCCAAGGCCGCCGGCATACCCGCGCTCTACATGATCAACCTGCGCGGCGAGACACGCCCAATGGTCGACCTCACCGGCAAATACTACACACTCGACGAGTGTGACCCCGAGTTTGTAGTACGCTGTGTAGACGTGCCCCTCTATGAGCACCACGCCGGCGACTACGTCAAGAACGCCTACGACCCCCGTTTCAACCCCGGCGGCAAGTACGACGAGGAGGCAGCAGCCAAGGCCGAAGACCTCAACATCGTCATCTGCATCGAGATGAAACAGGCCGGCCAGGCATTCAAGATCGAGAAACACGTACACAACTATCCCCACTGCTGGCGTACGGACAAACCCGTCCTCTACTATCCCCTCGACAGCTGGTTCATCAGGACAACCGCCGTGCGCGACCGCCTCATGGAACTCAACGAGACCATCAAGTGGAAACCCGCCTCGACGGGCTCAGGTCGATTTGGAAAGTGGCTCGAGAACCTTCAGGACTGGAACCTGTCGCGCAGCCGCTACTGGGGTACCCCACTCCCCATCTGGCGCACCGAAGACGGCACCGAAGAAATATGTATCGAGAGCGTCGAGCAACTCTACAACGAGATCGAACGCTCGGTCAAGGCCGGCAACATGACCTCAAACCCCTACCGCGACCGCGGCTTCGTTCCAGGCCAATATGACAAGGCCAACTACGAGAAGATTGACCTGCACCGCCCGTACGTCGACGACATCATCCTCACTGCCGCCGACGGACGCCCCATGCGCCGCGAGACCGACCTGATCGACGTGTGGTTCGACTCAGGCTCGATGCCCTACGCCCAGCAGCACTACCCCTTCGAGAACAAGGAAGGCATCGACAACGGCACACTGTTCCCCGCCGACTTCATCGCCGAGGGCGTCGACCAGACCCGCGGCTGGTTCTTCACACTCCACGCCATCGCCGGCATGATATTCGACTCGGTGGCCTACCGCGCCGTCATCTCCAACGGCCTCGTTCTCGACAAGGACGGCAACAAGATGTCTAAGCGACTCGGCAACGCCGTCAACCCGTTCGAGACACTCGACGAGTTTGGTGCCGACCCCGTGCGCTGGTACATGATATCCAACTCACAGCCGTGGGATAACCTCAAGTTTGACAAGGCCGGTGTCCGCGAGACAGCCCGCAAGCTCTTCGCCACCCTGTTCAACACCTACTCGTTCTTTGCCCGATATGCCAACGTCGACGGCTTTGACGGCAGCGAGCCCGTTGTTCCCGTGGCACAGCGCCCCGAGATTGACCGCTGGATTCTGTCACAGCTCAACTCACTCATAGCCGAGGTCAACAACGCTCTCGAGGACTTCGAGCCTACACGCGCAGCCCGCGCCATTGCAGCGTTTGTCGACGAGCACCTATCCAACTGGTATGTACGTCTGAACCGCAAGCGCTTCTGGGGCAGCGACATGGACGACGACAAACTCGCCGCCTACCAGACGCTCTACACCTGTCTTGAGACAGTGGCACGCCTCATGGCTCCCTTCGCCCCCTTCTATGCTCACCGTCTTTATGCCGACCTTGCCGGCACCACAGGCCACTCAACCAAGGCATCGGTACATCTCGAGTCGTTCCCCGAGGCCGACCCGACACTCATCGATGCCGACCTCGAGCGCCGCATGCAGCTTGCTCAGACCATCACCTCGATGGTACTCGCCCTGCGCCGCAAGGCCAACCAGAAAGTGCGCCAGCCCCTCCAGACAATAATGATACCGCCGATCAACGCTGCCCAGCGTGCCGACATCGAGTCAATGAGCCAGCTTATACTCACCGAGGTCAATGTCAAGAATCTCGAGTTTGTAGAGCCTGATGCCGGCGTGCTTGTCAAGAAAATCAAACCCGATTTCAAGAAGCTCGGCGCCAAGCACGGCAAACTCATGAAACAGGTAGCCAACGCCATCAATGCCATGTCACAGCAAGAGATAATCGCGCTTGAAAGCAACGGCACAATGACACTGACCATCGAGGGCAATCCTATCGATATAGCACTCGATGAGGTTACCATCGTCTCTGAAGACATACCCGGCTGGCTCGTCACCAACGAGGGCAACGTCACCGTCGCTCTCGACGTCACCGTGACACCCGAACTGCGTGCCGAGGGCATGGCCCGCGAGCTCATCAACCGCATCCAGAACATACGCAAAAGCCGTGACTACAACATCACCGACCGCATCACCGTCACCATCGCCCCCAACGAGCTCGTCGACGACGCCCTGCGTCTCCACAGCGACTACATCGCCGGCCAGGTGCTCGCCAACGCCATCAACGTCGCCACCCTCGACACCGTGGCCGACGACGAGACACTCGACATCGACGGCAACATCGTGACACTCAATATCGCTTTGGACAAGTAATCAGTAACATGGATACCAACGACCGCCCGCACTACAGCGACGAGGAGCTCGAAGAGTTCCGTCAGCTCATACTCGAGAAGCTAAGCAAAGCCCAACACGAGTACGACACCCTTTGTGAAGAGTGGAACAACAGCGAGGGTAACGACACCACCGACACTGCCTCCACCTTCAAGGTACTTGAAGAGGGAGCCTACACCCTTGGCAAAGAGGAAGCATCACGCATGGCTCAGCGTCAGCTTGACTTCATCAAGAAGCTGCAGGCTGCCCTCGTACGCATCGACAACAAGACCTATGGCATCTGCCGCGAAACGGGCAAACTCATTCCCAAAGAGAGGCTGCGCGCCGTCCCCCACGCCACTCTAAGTATCGACGGCAAGAACATGAAGAAATGAAACTGTCGCGCGGATATATCGCCCTTTTAGTCATCCTGGCCGTCATCATCATCGACCAGGCAGTCAAGATATGGGTCAAGACCCACTTCTATCTTGGCGAGAGTTATGAGGTAACATCCTGGTTCAAAATCCATTTCATTGAAAACAACGGAATGGCTTTTGGCTGGGAGCTGGGTAGTAAACTCGTGCTCACGCTTTTCAGGCTCGTGCTCACAGCCCTGCTCATAGTCTACATGTACAGGTTGAGCCGGCGCCCCGACGCCAAGACAGGCTACATGGTGTGCCTCGCCCTCATCACCGCCGGCGCCATCGGCAACATCATTGACTGTGCATTTTACGGCCTCATTTTCAACAACCCCGTTCCGCCACAGCATGCCGTGATGTTTCCCGACGGCGGTGGCTACGGCACATTCCTCCACGGCCGCGTCGTCGACATGCTCTACTTCCCCCTGTTCAGCTGGTACTGGCCCGAGTGGATGCCCTGGATCGGAGGCGAACGCTTCGAGTTCTTCCAGCCCGTCTTTAACATCGCCGATGCCGCCATCTCGGTAGGCATCATCGCCCTGCTGCTATTCTACCGCAACTCACTGTCGACCGGCAACAACACCACCGCCGAGCCCCAGGAGGACTAACACCCGTCACGCCGCCGATGAAACGATTACGACTCATGCACACACTGCCGGCAGCCTTCGCGCTGTTGCTCACCGCCGGGTGTTCAGGCACACCCGACGGCGTGCTGTCAACCGAGAAAATGGCCCGCCTCATGGCCGACGTCTACACCGGCGAGTCGGTAATCGAGTTCAACCCCAACATCTATAACGACGACTCCACCAAGAAAGTCGTCAAACAGTCGGTACTCGCCGCCCACAAAGTGTCGCCGGCCGACTTTGACAGCTCCATCGTATGGTACGGTCGCCACATCGAGGAATACGTCAAAGTCTGTGACCGCGCCGTCGAGATTCTCGAGGAACGCTACGCCGCGATACCCGACGACCAGGACGGCCGCACACTCGTCCTCGTGGCCGGCGATTCGGCTCAGGTATGGCCCTTGTCACCGTTCTACCACATCACAGCCTCATCACCGGCTCGCTACCTCACATTCAACCTTCCCAAGGACGACACATGGGAACCGGCCGACAAATACGAGCTCGGATTCAAGCTCATTAACCGCCGCTCGCCCGTCAGCAGCTTCCTCGGCGTCGAATATGCCGACGGCGGCACCAACTACGTCTCGGGCAACACCGACGCCGACGGATGGTCACGCATCCAGTTAAGCCTCGACACCACCCGCACCGCCACCTCGGTCTACGGCTTCATACGGTTCAGCCCCGAGGCCAACGAGCACATCT
This sequence comes from uncultured Bacteroidales bacterium, assembly GCA_947175245.1. Taxonomy (GTDB): domain Bacteria; phylum Bacteroidota; class Bacteroidia; order Bacteroidales; family Muribaculaceae; genus JAAVFS01. Next base: position 26,373 of record CAMWLW010000009.1, on the reverse strand, counting down.
ACGTCGACAGCATCTCGCTCGTGCGCACACGCACACCCGAGACCACCCTGCGCACTTTCCGCCGCCTCGGCACCACATTCAACCGTGGCAAAGAGATCGAGTCATGACCATGCCCCCCACTCTACCCCCGGTCACGTGCCGATCACTGCTCGCCGGTAAGCTGATATGCCGCGACGCCATCATGCCGCAACAAGTAATACAGTATAAGGGCCCGCGCCTAGGGCACGAGCCATTCGTCAATGAAATTCATTCTACAGTATTCTTCTCACGTGTCATCCTGACATCGGCCGTTCCACCCCGGGAACTGCTCAGTCAGGCAGCCGCGACACATTCGCCCCACACAGTGACCGCCATGCTCGGCGACTACCTCCTGCCAGCCGACAGCCTCGGCACGGGTCTGCTCATATCGCTTGAGCCCGTCCCGGCCGTCATCACCGTCAGTCAAGCATGAGCGAGATATATGGACGCGCCGTCGGCATGCCGAATATATCACCTATAGGCGCATCGCTGCACAGTATCGACAGCAACGTCTCGGGCGACACATCCAGGTCAATCTTTCCACCGAAGCCATCGTTGACCACCACCTCGCCGCCATCTATAATATATATGTGGGAGTTGTCGGGGATAATAGGGTCATAGAGCCTTATGCTCATACTCAGTTTGGGATAACGTGCGGCATAGGCGGCCAGCAGCTTGCGAGCATTGACAATTCGGGCCATGCCGCGCGAGTGGATAGGTATATTGCGGGCGTCGGGCGGAGCAACCACCGTCACGGGCTTGCCCGGAAACAGCTGTCGGGCATGCTCCAATGCCGCGTTACGGGCATCATCACTGTCGGCCAGCAGTTCGCGCACCACCACACGGTCATCATTAGGCGCCACAAAGGCTATGGCATCGATCTCACCCGTATTGTCATTTCTCAGCACTATCGTGTGGCCACCGTCAAGAGTCACGTCGAGTAATATGTTCTGCAGGTCGGTGTAGGTGTGAAGCACCACATTGTCACGGCGACGCATCATGCGGTCAAACGCCGCGAACACCTCGTGGCTGCCGGCAGGGTCAACTGCCGTGTACCGGCCGTCATACTCAAACTTGTGCACCTCGGTATAACGCTCCTCATCGATATAGAACACCGTCGAGAACCCCAGCCTGTCATAATAGAAAAACAGCCTCCGGCTCTCGGGTATCAGTGACACCACGGCATCGCCGCGCTCGTATGCGACCTCCAGAGCCCGGTTCATAAGCTCGCGCATGTATCCGCGGTCGCGGTACTCGCGGCGCGTTACCGCACCCGATATGTACCCCATCGGTACAGGCATCGAGTGGAAATAAAGAGTATAACGTTGCAACAGTAACGAGCTCGCAATGACATCATCGTCGTCGCCGGCACACAGCGTCAGCACATCCTCATCACGATACACACGGTCAAAGTACATCTTCAGCCACTGCTCGTCGACCTTGAACGACTGCCGCCACATCTGCATGACGGCATCCTTTACTTCACGCGGTGACACTTCATTGAGAGTTGTTACTGTAGCCTTGTTATTAATATGTGTGTTGTTCATAGTCTTTAGAGATTAATTGTGAGTTAAGCAATGCAATAAATTATATCATATAGTTGAAACTTTACTTTAGAACACCTCGGCGGCCGATATTGTTGAGTCCGATACAATTTTATTACAATTCATCATTACATATTACATTTTAGTATTACAACCTCTCCCCAAAAGTTTCATCAATGTAACAACAAGAACCCTATTGTAACACAAAAGCAACTAAAAACCGGCACATCATTAAATTTTATCGAAAAAATCTTAAGCACATATCATATTGTTTTACTGCTATTTAAAATCACATTTTGCTAATTATACATTTTTTAACAATAAAATTTAATGAAATATTTTTGTAATATCAAAACTTGTCGTAACTTTGCAATGTAAACGTAACACAAACATAACAAAACCCAATTATAAACCTCACAAAAAAATATAAACTATGAGTTCAAAAAATTTTCAATCAAAACTTCTGAGCCTCCAGAGTAATCTGCTCAACTTTGCCTACATGCTCACCAACAACCGCGACGATGCCTACGACCTGCTTCAGGACACCACTCTCAAGGCTCTCGACAATGAGGATAAGTATGTCGACAATGTAAACTTCAAGGGATGGGTGTTTACCATCATGCGTAACATCTTCATCAACAACTACCGCAAGGTCGTTCGCTCGGCAACCATCATCGACCAGACCGAGGATCTCTACCACCTCAACCTCCCCCAGGACTCAGGTCTCGACACCCCCGAAGGCTCGATCGCCGTCAGCGACATCACAGCCGCCATCAACGCCTTCAGCGACGACTACCGCATCCCCTTCTCGATGCACGTTGCAGGTTACAAGTACAACGAGATCGCCGAGAAGATGGGCCTTCCCCTCGGAACAGTTAAGAGCCGCATCTTCTTCGCTCGCCAGAAACTTCAGGAGACCCTGGCCGACTACAACAATTAATCGACTCGCTTCCCCCGAAGCTCCTGCGCACACTATTAATTAAAGAACTCATAGGAAAAAGCACATATTGACTGCGTGTTCCGTAATCTAATCAGGTGCTCAGGGTGCCACCGATACCAAACGCGACACCGTGACTAACACACCGGACACGCCGGCAGGACAAAGTCGGGCTTCCCTCGCAAAGGAAGCCCGACACTTTTTATCTATAGATACTATCGGTCACACATTTTCTATCTCATTGCGCCTTTGATCAACATTTGTTGAACACAATAGTGTAACAAATTTCTATCTTTTGAGTCATATAATAAAAGACATTATGAATAACTCGTCGTTTTAATCAAATCAGGAGAGTCTACACAACATCTCCCTAAATAAACAACAATTTATTATATAATAAACCCGATGTTATGAAATTCATATGTATCTTTACACCCGTTAAGAATGACAAAATTTTTGTTAGATAGCAGCCCACCTTTCTATATATTACTCAAGCTGAAAAAATAACTCCAGTATTAGGAAGGGGTACTAAAGATTTATACACATTATGAATCATCGAATTATAATACCGACATTCTGCGCCATTATCTCGATAGCAGCTGTGGCTCAATCAGAAACAACCGACAGTATCACGACTCAAGAGCTTAACGAAGTAGTCGTCGAAGCTCGCACACAACGTATAATTGAACGTGGTGTGGAATATATTCCGAATAGAAAGATAAAGAAAGCAGCTATCGACGCAACACAGCTTTTAGAGCTGATGAATGTTCCACAACTTGATATAACTCCCGGCAGTATGTCTGTTAAGACTTATGCAGGCAAGGAGGTTGGTATGTTCATTGATTATAAAGCAGCAACCGATGAAGATTTGCAGGGATTACGCCCCGAAGATGTTCTTCGGGTTGAAGTGTTACAATACCCCGAAGACCCTCGGTTTGGAGGACAAGCCGATGTCGTAAACTTCATAATGAGGAAATATGAATGGGGCGGATATACAAAACTAACTGCCATCGGCAATACGCTTAACATCGATAGAGGTGAAGGCATTTTATATTCTAAATTTGAAAAAGACAACTGGACGTTTGATGCTAACGTAACTGGAGCTATTACCCACAACAACAATTTCCGAGGTTATGATGTAGAAACATTCCGTAATATTAATATTGGAAACAACCACTATGACGAAGTAATCCGCACCACACGATCAGGAGACAGCTATCTTAGACAAAGTAACTCTCAACAAGCGTCATTTCGTGCATCTTATGAAACAAAGACTACCGAGATAATCCACTCTGTATCATATAATCGAACAGGAAATCCTCATACAAGAAATTTATCAGCAGTCGATTACTCTGAAAATGTTTTTTCTGCCACGTCAGCACTTTCCAACGAATCCAATCAGACAATCTCGCCTCGTTTAAGAGGTTACTATTACTTTTCTCTTCCTAAAAATAATTCTTTGGTAGCGTCGTGGAGTTTTTCTTATGGAAGCACACGCAGACAATCATCTTATCAGCTCGGCGACTTGTCTCCAATAATTAACAACAACAAAGAAACATCATACGCACCGAATGCTACAGTTCAGTATTCAAAGAAGTTTTCCAACAATAATACATTCAGAACCTCTTTAATGAGTTACAATACAATTTATCACACTTATTATGAAGGATCTTATAACGGTTTGCAGAAACTTCTCTCATCTGAAAACATGATGTTCCTCGAATACATGCAAAATTGGCAATGCGGCTTAAGCCTCTATTCGCGACTTGGGGTATCTTATGTAATCGGACGTTTGAATGGCGTTAATACTTTAGAGCAGTGGAATCCTCGTCTTGGTCTGCAATTACAATATAATGTAAACGACAAAAACTCTGCTTCAATCGAAGGATGGTGGGGCAACAATCACCCGACTCCTGCCTCTTCTAATTCCGCGATTGTGCAGAGCAATGATCTTCTTTGGCTGCAAGGCAATCCCGAATTACGCAACACTACATTTATAACGGCATCTGCTTCTTATACTTTTGTGCCTACTAATAAATTAGATTTGTCAGCAACGGCCGAATATTATGGATTTCTGAATAAAACCGCCCATGAGTATTTTTCCTTACCCGAGTACGACGGATTGATTCGCAAGGAGATAAATAGCGGCGATTTCCACAATTATTCGGCTTACCTCTCTGCGACACTCAAATTATTAGATAATTCTTTATCACTTCGTGGCTCTGCACAAATAAAAAGAATGGTTGGGTCAGGTATTGATGCCCAATCAATGAACCTCATGATGGCGAATCTCCAGGCAAACTATTATTATAAGAGTTTTTCGTTTGTTTTGTATTACCAGACTCCCAAAAAAAACCTTGCGCCTTTTGATTATGGAGTAAGATACTATTACAAAAGCACTTACTGTCTTTTAGTAAACTATTCCGTAGCCGATTTCAAACTCAGTCTACAATTCCAAAATTGGTTCAACAAATATGAATATTACTTCGATTTTGATTCGGAAAGATATTCATCTCACGGCTGGCAGTGGAGCAGTGACCTTGCACGGTCTATTAAACTTACTTTGTCTTATACTTTGCCTTATGGCAAAAAGGTGAAGCACAATAATGAAATTCAAACTTCGATCGAAACCAATAGTGCAATCTTAAAATAACTAAATTTCAACTCATTCCACATAGAAACATTTAATTCATATCATCTCGTGAAATTTTTATACCTTTGCAGTGTAATAACACCCACACAGTCAAGTCATGATAGAATACATCAGAGGAAAAGTAACCGAACTGACGCCGGCCACTGCCGTCATCGAGACCCAAGGCGGCGTCGCCTATCTGCTGAATATTACACTCACCACGTTCAGCGCCCTTGAGGGCGTCGTGGAGACACGCCTGCTCGTACACGAAGCCATACGCGAGGATGCCTGGGTGCTGTTCGGGTTCAATGACGAGCGCGAGCGCGCCATGTTCCGCCTGCTCATCGGCGTATCGGGCGTCGGAGCCAACACCGCGCGCATGATATTGTCGTCAATCGCCACCCCCGAACTCGAGCAGGTCATCGCCTCGGGCGACCCTGCCCGGCTAAAAGCCGTCAAAGGCGTCGGCGCTAAGACAGCCCAACGCATAATTGTTGACCTCAAGGATAAAATAAAAGTCGATGAATTGACGTTATCTATACAGCCAAGTGTCAATAACGAGGTATTCGACGAGGCTCTCGCCGCCCTGGTGATGTTAGGATTTCAGCGGCAGCAGTCTCAGAAGGTGCTGAAAAAGCTGTTCGACGCCAACAGCAGCATCACGGTCGAGGCAGCCATCAAGCGCGCGCTCACCATGATGTAACGCCACCGGTCGATACCCCCCCCAACAAGGTATTATCACCTGGCGCCGACCGATGAAAACCAATATATTATCAAAATATATCATATCACTCACAACCATCATCGCCACCCTCGTGACGATGGTGGTTGTTGCGTTTCAATCGGCCGCGCAGACCACCTCAGGCACCACCTTCACCGCCCCCTACAATCCGGCTATGGCAGGCCCGTCAATGGCAGCGGCTGCCGACTCGATTATGCTGCCCTTTACTTCGGGCAACGCCATCCCTCAGGATTATGAGCAACTGCTGGCCAACGAGATAGGTTCTGACCTCACCACACCGTCCAACGTCCGCACCATCGTCGACTACGACCCCGACACCAAGATGTACGTCATCCGCACACGCGTCGGTGACTATGACATCGCCACACCGCTCATGCTGTCAGAGAAGCAGTACAATAACATGAAGTTCAAGCAACTCATGCAACAGTACTACCAGCAGCGCAACAGCGAGGCCTTCCAGGGCAAAGAGAAAAACCCATTCAACCCTCTCGACATGCAGTTTGCCATCGGCCCTCTCGAGAAGATATTCGGCCCCGGCGGCGTACAGCTCAAGACCCGAGGCTCGGTGCAGATCAAAATGGGCATCAAGAGTAACAAGACCGACAACCCATCGCTCGCTCTCAGCGCCCGCCGCAAGACCTACTTTGACTTCGAGCAGAAGATCCAGGCCACAATCAACGCCTCGGTGGGCGACCGCATGAAGTTCAACATGACCTACAACACTGACGCCACGTTTGACTTCGACTCCAAGAACCTGAAACTCGCCTACGAGGGCAAGGAAGACGACATTGTCAAGAATATCGAGGCCGGTAACGTGTCACTGACCACCGGCTCGTCGCTCATACGAGGCAGCACGGCCCTGTTCGGCGTCAAAACCAAGCTGCAATTCGGCAAACTCACCGCCACCGCCCTCGTGTCACAGCAGAACTCCGAGTCAAAGACCGTCAACACCAAGGGCGGCGCCCAGATGACCCCCTTCTCGATCACCGTCGACAACTATGACGCCAACCGTCACTTCTTCCTATCACAATATTTCTACGAGAACTACGACCGCTTCGCGTCGCGCCTGCCGTTCGTATCGTCGGGCATCAAGATAACACGCATCGAGGTGTGGGTCACCAACAAGAGCAACAACTACAACCAGTCGCGCAACATAGTGGCGTTCATGGACTTGGGCGAATCATCCAATCTCGCGTCAGAGAGCTGGCAGGGCGACCCGTCCTACCCCTTCCCCACCAACCAGAGCAACAACCTGCTCAGCGTCATCAAGGCCGACTATCCCGGCGCCCGCAACATCAACACCGTCACCCAGGCTCTCGAGCCGCTGCGCGCCATGGGCGTCGAGGGCGGTCGCGACTTCGAGAAGGTCGAGAGCGCCCGTCTGCTCACCGAGAGCGAGTACACCCTAAACTCCACCCTCGGCTACATCTCGCTCAAGAGCGCCCTGTCAAGCGACGAGGTGCTCGCCGTGGCCTTCGAATACACCCTCAACGGCCGCGTCTACCAGGTAGGTGAGTTCTCGACCGACATCACCACCACCGACCAGTCGCTCTATGTCAAGATGCTGCGCGGCACCACCATCTCGCCCCGCCTGCCCATGTGGCGACTGATGATGAAAAACGTCTACTCGCTCGGCGCCTACCAGGTGCAGAAGACCAAATTCAAACTCAACATCAAGTACCTGAGCGACACCACCGGCATCGAGATCAACTATCTGCCCGTACCCGGCCTCAACAACATGCCCCTGCTCCAGGTCATGAACCTCGACCGCATAGACAGCAACGAGGAGTCAAACCCCGACGGCTTCTTCGACTACATCGAGGGCTACACCGTCCTGTCGTCAAGCGGCAAGATCATCTTCCCCGTGGCCGAGCCGTTCGGCGCCCACCTTGCGTCAAAAATCAACGATCCGGCACTGGCCGAGCGGTACGTCTACCGCGAGCTGTACGACTCGACCCAGGTCGTGGCACGTCAGTTCGCCGACAAGAACAAATTCTCACTCGTGGGCGAGTACCAGTCATCGGGCGGCTCCCAGATACGCCTCAACGCCATGAACGTGCCACGCGGCTCGGTAGTAGTCACCGCCGGCGGCGTGCGCCTCACCGAGAACAGCGACTACACGGTCGACTACGCGATGGGTATCGTCACCATCACTAACCAGAGCATCATCGACTCGGGCCAGAACATCAGCGTCACCCTCGAGAACCAGTCGCTCTTCTCGATGCAACGCAAGACCCTGCTGGGTCTCGACCTGCAGTATGCCATCAACAAGAACTTCAACATCGGCGCCACCATGCTCCACTTCAGCGAGAAAGCGCTGCTCGAGAAAGTCAACATAGGCGACGAGACTGTCAACAACACCATGCTCGGCTTCAACCTGAGCTACAACACCGACTTCATGTGGCTCACCAACCTTCTCAACAAGGTGCCCACCATCAACGCCACCCAGCCCTCGAGATTCAACGTCACCGCCGAGTTTGCCAAACTCATACCCCACAGTCAGAAGTCGGGCTCGACCAAAGGCAGCTCATACATCGACGACTTCGAGTCGTCACAAATACGCGTCGACCTGCGCTCGCCCTACTCGTGGTTCCTCGCCTCGACCCCCTACGACCCGTCGCCCGACGCCCTCTTCCCCGAGGCCGCCCTGTCCAACAACCCCGCCTACGGCAAGAACCGCGCCCTGCTCAACTGGTACTACATCGACCGCATGTTCACCCAGCGCAACTCGTCGCTGTGCCCCGGCTACATACGCTCTGACCTCAAACAGCTCTCCAACCCCTACGTGCGCGAGGTGCAGATGTACGAGATTTTCCCCGGCCGCGAGCTAAGCTACGGCGAGTCAAACATCATCCAGACACTCAACCTGTCGTTCTACCCCACCGAACGCGGCCCCTACAACCTCGATGCCACCGACATCGACAGCGACGGCAACCTCACCCGGCCCGAGAAACGCTGGGGCGGCATCATGCGCAAGATGGAGAACACCAACTTCGAGCAAAGCAACATCGAGTACATCCAGTTCTGGCTCATGAGCCCGTTCCTCGACCCCGAGAACCCTAACACCGAGGGCGGTGACCTATACTTCAACTTCGGTGAAATATCGGAGGACATACTCAAAGACGGACTCAAGAGTTATGAGAACGGCGTCCCGTTCGACGGCAACTACGAATTCATGGACTCGACCGTGTGGGGTCGTGTGTCACGCCAGGCTTCGCTCACCTACTCGTTTGACAACAACCGCACGTCGCGCCCCGTACAGGACGTGGGCCTTGACGGACTGCGCAACGACGACGAGTACACCTTCAGCAGCTACCGCAACTACCTCGCCGAGCTCACCCAACGACTCCCGGCCTCGACCGTGGCCCGCATGCAGGACGACAAGTTCTCGCCGTTCAACGACCCCGCGGGCGACAACTACCACTTCTTCCGCGGCTACGACTATGACGAGGAGCGCCTGTCGGTACTCGAGCGCTACAAACGCTACAACGGCGTCGAGGGCAACTCGCTGTCGCCCGAGGATGCGCCCGACCCCCTGTACCAGAGCTCGCGCAGCGTGCCCGATGTCGAGGATATCAACCAGGACAACACCCTCAACGAGTATGAGCGCTACTTCCAGTATCACGTTTCGATACGTCCCCAGGACTTGGAGGTGGGCCGCAACTATATCACCGACAAGCAGGTGTCAATGGTAGCACTGCGCGACGGCACCAAGGCCGAGGTAGAGTGGTACCAGTTCAAGATACCGCTGGCCGACTTCGAGAAAGTCGTCGGCTCGATCAGCGACTTCTCGACCATACGCTTCGCCCGCATCTTTATGACCGGCTTCAAGGAGGTCACCCACCTGCGTTTCGCCACCCTCGAGCTCGTGCGCGGCGAGTGGCGCACCTACGACTTCAACCTCAACCAGCGCGGCGACGCTCCGGCCGAGGGTGAACTCGACATCTCGGTTGTCAACATCGAGGAGAACGCCAGTCGCGAGCCTGTCAACTACGTGCTGCCTCCCGGTGTGACACGTATCTCAGACCCCGGCCAGTCACAGATAGTACAGCTCAACGAGCAATCGATGTCAATGACCGTGCGCGGCCTGCAGGCCGGCGACGGCCGCGGCGTCTACCGCAACACCATGCTCGACCTGCGCAACTACAACCGCCTGCAGATGCACGTTCACGCCGAGGCGCTGATTGACAACTCGACCAACCTGCGCAGCGGCGAGCTCTCGATGTTCGTGCGCCTCGGCACCGATGTCAAGAACAACTACTACGAGTATGAGATACCGCTGGAGCTGACACCACCCGGCCACTACTACGACAATCCCACCGACCGCGAGACCGTGTGGCCCGAGCACAACTTCATGGATCTGAAGCTGCAGCAACTCGTCAACCTCAAGAAAGAACGCAACCGCGCCCGCAACGACGAGGGCTCGGGCGTATCGTTCACGACCCTCTACACGGGCCGCGACCCCGACAACGAGCGCAACCGCATGGCCGTCATGGGCAACCCCTCGCTCAGCGACGTGCGTGTCATCCTCGTCGGCGTGCGCAACAACTCGTCGGTCACCAAGGCCGGCACAGTGTGGGTCAACGAGCTCAAGGTAACCGACTTCAACGAGAACGGCGGCTGGGCTACCAAGGTCAACGCCAACCTCGCCATGAGCGATATCGCCACCCTCAACTTCGGCACCCACATCGAGACCGCGGGATTTGGCGGCGTTGACCAGTCGCTCAACGAGCGACGCCTCGACGATTACAAGCAGTACAACTTTGCCGTCCAGGGCGATGCCGGCCGCCTGCTCCCCGAGGCCGTCAAGCTGCGTGCCCCAGTGTTCTACTCGGTCACCAAAGAGACCACCACCCCGCGTTACAACCCCCTCGACCGGGACGTGCTGCTCAAGGACGCCCTCGACTCGGCCACACCCGCCGAGCGCGACTCAATCAACCGCTACGCGGTCGAGCACTCCAGCATCGAGAACTTCAGCCTCTCAGCACTCCAGTTTGATATCAAGAGCAAGAACCCCATGCCGTGGGATCCTGCCAACTTCACCATCAATTTCTCATTCTCACGCCAGTCAAAACACGACCCCACGACCGAGTATGAGAACACCAACGACTACCGCGGCTCGCTCCAGTACAGCTACTCGCCCTACATCAAGGGCACCAAGCCGTTCGCGTTCATAAAGAGCAAAAACAAGAACCTTAAATTCCTCAAAGAGTGGGAACTGCGCTGGGCTCCCGACAACATATCGTTCCTGACCACCATGTCGCGCTACTACTATGAGCAGCAGACGCGTTCAGAGACCGACCAGATGTTCCAGCTACCCGTGTCGGTCAGCAAAAACTTCCTGTGGGATCGCCAGCTCAACCTGACGTGGAACCTGACACGCTCACTGTCGCTGACGTTCAACTCCAACACATCGGCCCGTATCGAGGAGACCACAGGCGCCGTCAACCGCCGCCTGTTCCCCGACAAGTACAAGGAATGGCGCGACACCGTCTGGTCAAGCATCCTGAGCCTCGGCACCCCCTGGGCCTACAACCAGAGCTTCGTGGCCAGCTACAAGGCGCCGTTCAACCGCATACCCGTGCTCGACTTCATCACCGCCTCGGCATCATACAACGCTACCTACCGCTGGGATCGCGGCGCCACAATCGACGGCATCTCGATGGGTAACAGCATCGCCAACCAGGCCACATGGAGTGCCGACGGCCGTCTCAACTTTGAGTCGCTCTACAACAAGATACCCTATGTCAAGGATATCAATAAACGCTTCTCGGCCTCAACACGTACCAACAACAAGCCAAAGAAGCCCAAGAAATTTGAGCGCACGTTCAAGCTGCAGCCCGACACCACCATCACCATCAAGCACAACCTGCGCACCCAACGCGTGCAGGTGCGTGCCACCGACACCGGCGGCAAACCCGTCACGGTCAAGACCCGTGTCGTCGACAACAACAACATCGAGGTGCTCACACACGGTGACGACAACCTCAAGTTCACCATCACCGAGATACTGAAAGAAGACCGTCCGCTACTGAAAGAAATCGCGGCCTACACCACCCGACTGGTCATGTCGCCGCGCAATGCCTCGATACGCTGGAAACGCTCTACGGGCCTGTCGCTGCCGCTGTTCCGCAATGACATAGGCAACATATTCGGCCAAAGCAACTCATACGGCCCCATGTCACCGGGTCTTGACTTCGCGTTCGGCTTCAGCGGCGAGGACTTCATCTACCGTGCCAAAGACCGCGGCTGGCTCATCACCGACGACGGCCAGACATCGCCGGCACTCGTATCGACCACCAACGAGCTCAACCTCGAGTTCAACCTCGAGCCCATACGCGGCCTCAAAGTGCAGCTCACCATGAACCGCACCGACAACCGCTCGCGCCAGATTCAGTTCATGTATGCCGACATGCCCGTCTCGCGCTCTGGCTCATACACGCGTACCCACTGTGCCATCGCCACGGCGCTTCGCTCATCGTCGGCCGCATCGGGCTACGCGTCCAAGGCGTTTGATGATTTCCTGAACAATATTCCCGTCGTGGCTGCCCGCGTAGAGCGCAGTTACCTCGGACTCAGTTACCCCACGACGGGATTTCTCGACAACTCGCCATACGCCGGCCTGCCCTTCGACCCGACCATTGGCACGACCAGCCCCACGTCGAGCGACGTCCTCATCCCGGCATTCCTGGCAGCCTACAGCGGCTCAGACCCCAACAGCATTACCCTCGAGCCGTTCCCGTCGTTCAGGTCGGTGCTGCCCAACTGGCGCATAACCTATGACGGCCTGCAGGCATTGCCGCGCCTCAAAGAGAAGGTCAAGACCATCACGCTGAACCATGCCTACCAGTGTACCTACTCGGTTGGCAGTTACTCGTCATACCTCAACTGGCTGTCGGCCGACGGCTCCAACCAGGGCTTCACTGTCGACGAGCTCACCGGCCGTCCCATACCTTCATCGCCATTCAATATCTCGTCGGTAGCCATTACCGAGCGCTTCGCTCCCCTCATCGGCGCCAGCGTCACGCTCAAAAACGACCTCACATTCAATGCCGAGTACCGCGACCAGCGCACGCTGACCCTGAACTCGGGAGCCGGACAGGTGGTCGAGGCCACGACCTCGGGCATCACCGTGGGTGCAGGCTACAAGATTGTGGGTTTCAACACCATACTGAAGATGCGCGGCTCGGGCTCGAATGTCAGCAACGACCTCACCATCAACGCCGACTTCTCGATATCTAATACCCAGGCCCTGATACGACGAATCGAGAGCGCCTATACCCAGGCTACATCGGGTACACGCACACTCTCGATCAATTTCCAGGCGAGCTACGTGCTTTCACGTGCGCTCACCATCGCGGCCTACTTTGACCACCAGGTCAACACCCCGCTGGTGTCGACCACGTCCTATCCGACGACCAACACCTCATACGGTCTGTCGCTCAATCTCAATCTTGCCCGCTGAGCATAGCCTCGAGGGCCTGACGGTCAAGAATGTTGATGACGCCGGGCCGATAGTCGACTATGCCGCGCTCCTTCAGCCCGTCGAGCATTGACATGAACGATGAGCGCTGCACACCGAACATTGCGTTCAGGTCACGCTGCTTGCATGTGAGCGTGATGTCACGGCCCGACCGCTGGGTCAGCGCGATTATCCAATAGGCGAAGCGCTCTTCAAGGCTGCCCTGAGTGAACGACAGGATACCGTCGACACCTTTCTGGGCAAACATTGACAGCTTGTTGAGATAGTTGATAAGGAATACACGGTCGCTGCTGAGTATGTTCAGATAATCGGTCTTGGCTATCTGCAATATGCCCACAGTGTCGACAGCCACCACATCACAGGGATAGAGTGTCGTGCGGCCGAACAGGAACTCGGGCGCAATCACATCGGGGGCCGCGAGTGTCTGGGACACCGAGAACCGATCGCCGACGTTAGACACCGTAGACCTTGCGCTGCCCGAGATAATGAACTTGATGTGTGTGCAGCTTTCGCCGGCCCTGACGATGGTCTCACCCGGCGTGTACTTCAGGAAATGCAGTTTTGTACCGCCTACTATCTGTGACACTTTGTCACGGCTCACCCCGCTGAACAACGGTAGAGTCAATAATATTTCATACATGCTGTCCATAGTATTTCATAGATTTATACATTTATAACAATCTTAGCCTCCAAAAGTTAAGACAGTGATATAAAAATAAGATGCCGCGTCAAAAAAATGGCACGGCATCTTACTATATGTATAAATGTATAACCTTTATTACTCGGCGAGCTCACATATCAACGTGGCCGATGACGAGTCGATGACGCGCACCTTCACGAGGTCGCCCACCTTGAAACTGCCGCGCGGAAAGACAGCGGTCTTGTTCTGGGACGTGCGGCCCACCCACTGGTCGGTGCTACGCTTCGAGACACCCTCGACGAGCACTTCAAACTCACGGCCTATGTCGCGGCGGTTGCTCTCGGCCGACAGCTCGTTCTGCAACGCTATCATGCGGTTGAGGCGCTCGATTTTCACATCCTCGGGTACATTGTCGGGCATCTCCCTCGACGCGAGAGTGCCGGGACGCTCGGAGTACTTGAACATGAACGACGAGTCAAAACCGACCTCGCGCATGAGCGACAGAGTCTCCTGAAAGTCTTCCTCGCTCTCGTCGTGGAAGCCGGTGAACATATCGGTCGAGATTCCACAGTCGGGAATGGCGCGCCTGATGGCGGCGATGCGGCCCAAATACCACTCGCGGGTGTACTTGCGGTTCATGCTCTTGAGCACCTTGTCTGAACCACTCTGCACGGGCAGGTGAATGTGCTTACATATATTATAATGTGTAGCAATCACGTCAATGGTCTCGTCACTCATATCCTTGGGGTGTGAGGTAGTGAACCTCACCCTCATGTCGGGAGCAGCTTCGGCAACGGTGGCGAGCAACCGGGCAAAGTTGTAGGTCGTGCCGGTGGCATCGTCGGTGTAACTGTAGGAATTGACATTCTGACCCAGCAGCGTCACCTCCTTGAAACCGCGCGCCCTGAGGTCGGCAAGCTCGTTGAGGATGCTGTCGACCGACCGGCTGCGCTCCCTGCCGCGTGTATAAGGCACAATACAGTAGGAGCAGAAGTTGTTGCAACCGCGCATGATGCTGATGAAACCGCTCACCCGGTTGCCCGTGATGCGGCTGGGAATGACGTCGCGGTAGGTCTCGGTAGTGCTCAGCTCCACGTTGATGGCCTTGTGACCCGTCTCGGCGGCGGCAAAGAGCTCGGGTAGCGACAGGTAGGCGTCGGGGCCTGCCACCACATCGACACCGTGGTCGTTGATGAGCGTGTCGCGCACGCGCTCGGCCATGCAGCCTATTACACCCACGATGAGGCGGTGATCACGGCGTTTGCGGCGCAGTGAAGCGAGGTAAGTGAGTCGCGACACAATCTTCTGCTCGGCATTGTCACGTATCGAGCAGGTGTTGAGCAGAATGGCATCGGCATCCTCAATGCGGTCGGTTATCTCATATCCCGCCATTCCCAGTATCGAGGCGACGACTTCACTGTCGGCGACATTCATCTGACAGCCGTAGGTCTCGATAAAGAGTCGGCGCGGAGTATCGTTATCATTAATTATCTGCATAAAAAATTGCCTATAAACTAAGTATTTATTATTTTTGCACAAAATTACTAAAAACGCGCATAACAACCAACAATATTAAACCATATCACGATAATGGCATTTAATCACATCACACCCGAAGAGGCTGCCTCCATGATCAAACATGGTGACACCCTTGGTTTATCGGGATTTACCGCTCCCGGTAATCCTAAAGCTATATTTGAGGCTGTAGGTGTAAAAGCAGCCGAAGAACATGCCGCCGGCCGTCCCTACAAGATCAACATCTTCACCGGCGCATCGACCAGCGACCACGTTGACGGCATCCTGTCGCGTAACGACGCCATCAACATGCGTGCGCCCTATCAGAACACCCCCGACCTGCGCAAGCGCATCAATGCCCACGACGCCCACTACTTTGACCGCCACCTCTCGGAGATGGCCCAGGAGACCCGCTACGGCTTCTACGGCAAGATCGACTATGCAGTCATCGAGGCAGTCGACGTCAACGAGAACGGCGAGATACTGCTGGGCTGCGGTGCCGGCAACATACCCACCTATGCCCACATGGCCGACAAAATCTTCATCGAGATCAACTCGGCGCTACCCTCATCACTGCGCGGCATGCACGACATCTACCTGCCGGCCGACCCGCCCTACCGCCGTGAGATACCCATCTTCCACGCCAACGACCGCATAGGCTCGCCCGTGCTCAAAGTCGACCCCAAGAAGATCGTAGGTATCATACACACCAACTCACTCGACGGCGTGAAGCCCTTCACCGAGCCCGACGAGGTGAGCAAGCAGATAGGTTCAAACGTAGTGCGCTTCCTGGTGAGCGAGTACCGTTCGGGCCGCATACCCAAAGAGTTCCTGCCGCTGCAGAGCGGTGTGGGCAACGTTGCCAACGCCGTCCTCTATGACCTGGGCGAGAGCTCTGAGATACCTCCGTTCATGATGTACACCGAGGTGATACAGGATGCCGTTCTCGAGCTCATGAAGAAGGGCAAGTGTACATTTGCCAGCACATGCTCGATGACATTCAGCGACGCTACCGAGAAGCAGCTGTTTGCCGACATCGACTTCTTCCATGACAAGATACTGATGCGTCCGGCCGAGATTTCAAACAACCCCGAGGTTATACGCCGTCTCGGTGTCATAGCCATGAACACGGCTCTGGAGGCTGACATATTCGGCGGCGTCAACTCGACCCACGTGCTGGGCACCCGCATGATGAACGGCATAGGCGGATCGGGCGACTTCACCCGCAACGCCTATATCTCGATATTCAGCTGTCCGTCAGTTACCAAAGGCGGCCTCATAAGCAACATCGTCCCGATGGTGTCGCATGCCGACCACAGCGAGCACTCGGTTGACATACTCATCACCGACCAAGGCATTGCCGACCTGCGTGCCAAAGACCCCCTGCAGCGCGCCGAGACAATCATCGAGAACTGTGCCAACCCCATGTACAAGGAACTCCTGTGGGATTACCTCAAGATGGCCAAGGGCGGTCAGACACCCCACACACTCGCTACCGCGTTCGCATTCCACACCGAGTTCGCCAACTCGGGCGACATGCGCAACACCGACTTCGCCAAATACTGCTAAACCGATAAACATCTATCTATAAACGACTTTAAAACAAAAGGTAGTGAAAATTTTGTAGTAATCAAAATTTTCGCTACCTTTGCAGTCGATTTAACCAATTAACTAATCAACAACACAATGAATCACTACGAAACCGTTTTCATTTTAACTCCCGTTTTGTCTGATGCTCAGATGAAGGAAGCGGTAGAAAAGTTCGAGAAGGTTCTCACCGAGGCCGGTGCAACCATCGTGAACGAAGAGTTGTGGGGTCTGCGCAAGCTCGCCTATCCCATTCAGAAAAAATCGACCGGATTCTACAATCTCGTAGAGTTTGACGGCGATTCTACCCTCGTTAAGAAACTTGAGACAGCCTTCCGTCGCGACGAGCGCGTACTTCGCTTCCTCGTATTCCGCAACGACAAGTATGCAGCCGAGTATGCAGCCAAGCGCCGCAGCCTCAAGGCCGCTAAAGCTAACTCACCTAAAGAAGAAGTAAAGGAGGACTAAGACATGGCACAGGCACAATCAGAAATACGTTATCTCACCCCCCTGTCGGTTGACGTTAAAAAGAAAAAATACTGCCGCTTCAAACGTAGCGGTATCAAGTATATCGATTACAAGGATCCCGAGTTCCTCAAGAAGTTCCTCAACGAGCAGGGCAAGATTCTTCCCCGCCGCATCACCGGCACTTCGCTCAAGTTCCAGCGTCGTGTGGCTCAGGCCGTTAAGCGTGCTCGTCACCTCGCACTGCTGCCCTATGTAACCGACCTCATGAAATAATCGCCAAATCCAAGGAATACAAGTTATGAAAATTATTTTGAAAGAAGACGTTCATGGCCTTGGATACAAGGACGACGTTGTTGAAGTAAAAGACGGCTACGGCCGCAACTTCCTCATCCCCACCGGTAAAGCAGTCATCGCTTCTGAGTCGGCACTGAAAGTTCTCGCCGAGAACCAGCGTCAGCGCGCTCACAAGCTCGCTAAAATCAAAGCCGATGCCGAGGCTCTCGCAGCCGCACTCGAGGGCGTAGCTCTCACCATCGGTGCCAAGGCAAGCTCAACCGGCACCATCTTTGGCTCGGTCAACAACATCCAGATCGCTGAGGCACTGGAGAAAGCCGGCCACACCGTTGACCGTAAGGTCATTGTACTGAAACAGCCCGTCAAAGAGCTCGGCCAGTACACAGCTACACTGAAACTTCACAAGGAAGTTACCGTCGAGGTACCCTTTGAGGTTGTAGCTGAATAATCAAGCCCCTTATCAGTCCCATCATGGGACAACAACAATTTCCCCAATCCCCGGTCGCTGTGCGTGATGCATAGCGACCGTTTTTTTACGTAAATCTCACGAAAATAGGGGCGCGAGAGTTGTGAATATTCGGCCATTTTCGCTACCTTTGTAGGTCATTATAGATAATTATCTAAAACCAATATATCGATGTATAGAACCAACACATGCGGAGAACTCCGCCTGGCCGACGCCGGCCGCGAAGTAACCCTGGCGGGATGGGTACAGCGCACCCGCAAGATGGGCGGCATGACATTCGTCGACATGCGTGACCGCTACGGCATCACTCAGGTCGTTTTCAATGTCGAGACCAATCCCGAGCTTCAGGAAAAAGCCAACAAACTGGGTCGCGAATATGTAATTCAAGTGAAGGGCCACGTTGCCGAGCGCACGAGTAAGAATCCAAAGAACCCTACAGGCGACATCGAGATTATCGCCGATGAGCTCAACATACTCAATGCAAGCGAGCTGCCCCCGTTCACAATCGAGGACGACACTGACGGCGGCGACGACATACGCATGAAATACCGCTATCTTGACCTGCGCCGTCCGGCCGTGCGCCGCAACCTCGAGCTGCGTCACCGCATGACGATGGAGACGCGCCGCTATCTCGACTCGAAGGGCTTCCTTGAAATCGAGACCCCGATGCTCGTAGGTTCTACCCCCGAGGGTGCACGCGACTTTGTAGTGCCGTCGCGCATGAATCCGGGGCAGTTCTATGCCCTGCCCCAGTCGCCTCAGACGCTGAAGCAGCTGTTGATGGTGTCGGGCATGGATCGTTATTTCCAGATTGTGAAGTGTTTCCGTGACGAGGATCTGCGCGCCGACCGCCAACCCGAGTTCACTCAGATTGACTGTGAGATGAGCTACGTCGACCAGGAGGATATACTCGACCTGTTCGAAGGCATGGCCGTACACTTGTTTAAGGAACTGCGCGGTGTTGAACTCAAGCGTCCGTTCAAACGCATGTCGTGGGACGACGCCATGCGCCTGTATGGCAGCGACAAGCCCGACCTGCGCTTCGGCATGCAGTTTGTCGAGCTGATGGACATCATGAAGGGGCACGGCTTCAGCGTGTTTGACAATGCAGCCTACATCGGCGGTATATGTGCCAAGGGTGCAGCCACCTACACGCGCAAACAGCTTGACCAGCTCACCGAGTATGTGAAACGTCCGCAGATAGGCGCCAAAGGCATGGTCTATGCCCGCGTCGAGGCCGACGGCAACGTGAAGTCGAGCGTCGACAAGTTCTACAGCCAGGAGGTGCTTCAGGAGATGAAGAAGGCTTTCGGTGCCGAACCCGGCGACCTCATACTCATCCTCAGCGGCGACGACGCCATGAAGACCCGCAAACAGCTGTGCGAGCTGCGCCTTGAGATGGGCAATCAGCTCGGCCTGCGCGACAAGAACCAGTTTGCCTGCCTATGGGTTGTCGACTTCCCGATGTTTGAGTGGAGCGACGAGGAGCAGCGTCTCATGGCCATGCACCACCCCTTCACCAACCCCAAGAAAGAAGATATACCCCTGCTCGATACCGACCCGGCTGCCGTGCGCGCCGATGCCTATGACATGGTAATCAACGGTGTCGAAGTGGGTGGCGGCTCGATACGTATCCATGACAGCGCCCTGCAGGCCAAGATGTTCGAGATTCTGGGCTTCACACCCGAGCGTGCCCGCGAGCAGTTTGGCTTCCTGATGAATGCCTTCAAGTATGGTGCGCCGCCTCACGGTGGTCTCGCATACGGTCTCGACCGTTGGGTATCGCTCTTTGCCGGCCTTGACAGCATACGCGACTGCATCGCCTTCCCCAAGAACAACAGCGGCCGCGATGTCATGCTCGACGCTCCGGCTCCCCTGGATCAGAAGCAGCTCGACGAGTTGCAACTCGAGATCGCACCCGAGCCCGAGAAATAAACCGGACGATGACAATCACCAACCGCGACATAATACAGGCAATCGAGCAGGCGGCTCCGCGCCGCCTGCAAGAGAGCTATGATAACACCGGCCTGCAGTGTGGCTATCCCGACGCTGAGTGTACGGGCGTGCTGCTGTGTGTCGACGTCACCCCGGCCATCGTCGTCGAGGCGATTGAGCGCGGATGCAACCTGATTATCTCTCACCACCCGCTGCTGTTTCACGCAGTCAAGAGTATCACGGCCCGCGGGCGCGTACAGCAGGCGCTGGTTGCTGCCATCAAGCACGATATCACCGTCTACTCGTGTCACACCGCTGTCGACAATGCCCCCGGTGGCATATCGCACGTGATGTCGCACATGCTCGGTCTCACCGATGTCTCGACGCTCGAAGACCGCCAGGCCGACGCCTCGCTCGGCACGGTAGGCAGTGGTGCTATAGGCACGCTGCCGTCACCAATGACACCGCTCGAGTTCGTAGAGCTCGTCAAGGCGACATTCGACAGCCCCGTCGCGCGGTGCTCTGACCCCGACGCTCTCACGCCGGGACGTCCTATAAACCGTGTGGCCCTATGCGGCGGTGCCGGCTCGTTCCTGCTTGACCGTGCCACAGCCCTCGGAGCCGACGCATTCGTCAGCAGCGACGCCAAATTTAACTGCTTTCTGGACTATGCCGACAGCCTCCTGCTGGTCGATATAGGGCATTTTGAAAGCGAGAACTGCTCAAAAGAGATTTTTTATCACGCGATTACAAAAAAATTTCCTAACTTTGCAGTCTATTACTCCCAAGTTGAACAAAATCCAATAAAATACCTCTAAGCACTGATATGTCAACTGATAAGAACAAGACCGAAAACCTGTCAGTCGAAGAGCGCCTAAAAGCCCTCTACGCACTCCAGACAACACTGTCAGAGATTGACCGCATCAAGACCATACGAGGCGAGCTTCCCCTCGAGGTGAAAGACCTCGAAGACCACATCGAGGGACTCCGCACTCGTATCGACAACTACACCCGCGAGACCGAGGAACTGCGCAAGAAACTCGCCGCCGAGAATGCCAAGATAGCCGAGTCGCGCGAGAAAATCGCACGCTACAAAGAGCAGCTTGACAACGTTCGCAACAACCGCGAGTTTGACCTGCTGAACAAGGAGTCTGAGTTCCAGGCCCTCGAGATACAGCTCAGCGAGCGCCACATCAACGAGTACAACCGTGCCATCGACACCATCAGCGGTAAGATTCAGGCAACGAAAGAAGAACTCAGCGACCGCGAGCACATTCTCGCCGACAAGAAAGCCGAGCTCAACGAGATTGTCTCGGAGACCCGTCAGGACGAGGAGCGTCTGCGCGAACAGGCCAAGAGCCTCGAGCCCAGCATCGACCCACGCACACTAGCCGCTTTCAAACGCATACGCAAGAGCGCCCGCAATGGCCTGGGCGTCGTGTACATACAGCGTAACGCCTGTGGCGGCTGCTTCAACCGCATTCCCCCGCAGAAGCAGCTCGAAATCAAGATGCGCAAGAAAATCATAGTGTGCGAATACTGTGGCCGCATCCTCATTGACCCGCAGCTTGCCGGTGTCGAGGAAATGTAAACAACCTTACCATACTACCAATACTTTAGAGGCCGGGGCTTGTGGAAAGTCCCGGCCTTTGTTTTGCATATTAACATTTATTAATCATGGGCCGATTAAACGTTTCTCTTTACCAGGGGTCAAAGTAAATGTAAAACGAAAACAAGAACGCTTCAAAAACAATTTAAACGATTAAGAATTATGAAAAAGAAATTTATGGCTGTAGCCATCGCATTGATCGGTACCTGCATGGCAATCTCGGCCCAGACTCCCACCACAACCAACGACAACAACACCCAGACCGAGCAGACCTGCTGCAAGAAAAACGGCAAGGGTGAAAAACACAACCGCAAGGGTATGAAACCCGGCAAAGGTCACAAGGGTCACTTCAACCCCTTTGAAGGCATAGAGCTGACTCAGGAGCAGAAAGACGCCATGAAGGCTATGCGTCAGGAACAGCAAGCCAACGCCAAGGCCAACCGCGAGGAGGCTATGAAACAGCGTGACGAGAAGCTCCAGACCATACTGACCCCCGAGCAGTATGCCCAGTACAAGCAGAACGTCGAGAAGGCCAAAGCCAACCGACCCGCCGACGGCAAGACAATGCCCGCACGCGACAACATGCGCCGCGGAGCACACCAGCGATAAAACCCACCTCACTTCCTAACATATAAACAGATAGTAACAACGACAGCCCCGCCACCCCACCGGCCCGGCTGTCGTCATCATTTTTATAGTCTTGTAAGTATTCAAGATTATAGTTATATTTGTAGCTAAATAAACAGTAAATGCTATATGAAAGGAATCGTACTCGCCGGCGGCTCGGGCACTCGCCTCTACCCCATCACCAAAGGGGTGTCGAAGCAACTGCTTCCCATCTATGACAAGCCTATGGTCTATTATCCGATATCGACCCTGATGCTCGCCGGCATACGCGAGATTCTCATCATATCCACCCCCCAGGATTTACCGGCATTCGAGCGACTGCTTGGCGACGGCAGCGACATAGGCGTGAAGTTCACCTATGCCGAACAGCCATCGCCCGACGGGCTCGCGCAGGCATTCATCATAGGCCGCGAGTTCATAGGCGACGACGATGTGTGCCTCATACTCGGCGACAACATTTTCCACGGCCCCGAGTTTGAAAACGTCCTGATGCAGTCGGTCAGGAATGTCGCCGACCGACGTCAGGCAACCGTGTTCGGCTACCGTGTCAACGACCCCGAGCGGTACGGCGTGGTGGAGTTTGACAGCGAGGGCCACTGTCTCTCGATCGAAGAGAAGCCCGAGCACCCCAAATCCAACTATGCTGTGGTAGGCTTATACTTCTACCCCAACAAAGTGGTCGACATAGCCACCCGCATCAAGCCGTCGGCCCGCGGAGAGCTTGAAATCACCACTGTCAATCAGGAATTTCTGCGTGCCGGCGAACTGAGCGTGCTGACACTGCCGCGCGGATTCGCATGGCTCGACACCGGCACCCACGACTCGCTGGCCGAGGCGTCGATATATGTCGAAGTGCTCGAAAAGCGTCAGGGGCTGAAGATAGCCTGCCTCGAGGGCATCGCGTACGCCCGGGGATGGATCACGCGCGACAAGGTGATGGAGCTGGCCCGGCCTATGCTCAAAAACCAATACGGACAGTACCTCATGAAGCTCACTACCGACGGCATATCTCAACACTAACACCCAAACGGCATGAATATAACCGAAACCGAAATACCCGGAGTGGTCATCATCGAGCCGCGAGTATTCAGCGACTCACGCGGATACTTCTTCGAGAGCTACTCCAAGCGCGAATTTGACTCACAGGTGGCCTGTGTCAACTTCGTTCAGGACAATGAGTCAATGTCGACCCGCGGCGTCATACGCGGGCTGCACTTTCAACGGCCGCCCTACGCTCAGTCAAAGCTCGTGCGCTGCATCAGCGGCCGCGTGCTCGACGTGGCGGTCGACCTGCGCCGAGAGTCGCCCACCTACGGACGCCATGTGGCCGTCGAGCTGTCGGCCGACAATCACCGGCAGCTGTTCATACCCAAGGGACTGGCCCACGGGTTTGCTGTGCTGAGCGACACAGCCATCTTCCAGTACAAGTGTGACGAGTTCTATCATCCCGAGGCCGAGGGTGGCATATCCCTATATGACCCCGCGCTGGGCATCGACTGGCTTACTGACCTCGCGGCGGCCACGCTCAGCGACAAAGACCGCCGCTACCCGATGCTCGCCGACTTCGACTCACCATTTTAAGCACACAGACCCGATGAGAATACTTGTTACAGGCGGAAACGGCCAGCTGGGCCGCTGCATAGCCCTGGCGGCCGCCGGCTCGCAGAACGAATACATATTTACCGACGTCGACGACTTTGACATCACCGCCCCCAAGGCTGTCGACCTGATGATACGGTGCAACAACTTCGACGTCATAGTAAACTGTGCCGCCTACACCGACGTGAACCGTGCCGAGGAACATGAGGAGGTGGCCGAGCGCATCAATGCCACGGCCGTGGGATATCTGGCCCGTGCCGCCGCCCGTTATAATGCGCTGCTTATACAGATTTCGACCGACTACGTCTTTGGCGGCAACCTCAACAATACGCCCTGCACCGAGTCTCAGGAGCCCAACCCTACAGGGGCATACGGCCGCACCAAGCTGCACGGCGAGCAGGCCATCATGGCGAGCGGATGCCGCTACATCATACTGCGCACGGCCTGGCTGTACAGCGAGCACGGCCGCAACTTTGTCAAGACAATGCTCAGCCTCACCGCCGACAAGCCCCAGCTGAATGTCGTCTTTGACCAGTGCGGCACGCCTACCAACGCCCACGACCTTGCCCGGGCCATCGTCACCATCATCGACAACCGCCTGCATGAGGGTCACGAAGGCATATACCACTACTCCAACGAGGGCGTGTGCTCTTGGTATGACTTCGCCAAAGCGATAGCCGCCTTCGCCGGCCACACGGGCTGTGACATCAAGCCGTGTCACAGCGACGAGTTCCCGTCGCCCGTCAAGCGTCCGGCCTACTCGGTGCTCGACAAGACCCGGTTCAAGACCACATTCGGCATCACCGTCCCCTACTGGACCGACTCACTCCACACCTGTATCAAAACACTCACCAGCCATGAAGCGTAACATACTCATCACGGGCGGCGCCGGATTCATCGGCTCGCATGTCGTAAGACTCTTTGTCAACAAATACCCCGACTATCATATTGTCAATCTCGATAAGCTCACCTACGCCGGCAACCTCGCCAACCTCAAGGACGTGGAGCAGAAGCCCAACTACACCTTCGTGCGCGCCGACATTGCCGACCTTGACGAGATGCGACGCATCATCAGCACTCACCACATCGACGGCATCATACACCTCGCCGCCGAGAGTCACGTCGACCGCTCGATCAAAGACCCGTTCACGTTTGCCCGTACCAACGTCATGGGCACACTGGCTCTCCTGCAGGCCGCCAAGGAATACTGGGAATCGCTGCCCGAGAAGTATGACGGCAAATTGTTCTATCACATATCGACCGACGAGGTGTACGGCGCCCTCGAACTAACTCACCCCGAGGGTGTGGCAGCACCGTTCACCACCAAGGCGTCGAGCGCCGGCGACATGGCCTACGGCACCGAGTTTTTTGTCGAGACCACCAAATACAACCCCCACTCGCCCTACTCGGCCTCAAAGGCTTCGAGCGACCACTTCGTGCGCGCCTACCACGACACCTACGGCATGCCCACACTGGTGACCAACTGCTCGAACAACTACGGGCCCTACCAGTTTCCCGAGAAACTGATACCCCTGTTTATCAACAACATACGTCACAACAAGCCACTCCCTGTCTATGGCAAGGGCGAGAACGTGCGCGACTGGCTCTATGTCGAAGACCATGCCCGCGCCATCGACCTGATATTCCACAAAGGCAAAGTGGCCGAGACCTACAACATCGGCGGCTTCAACGAGTGGAAAAACATCGACCTCATTCGCGTCATCATCAGTACGGTCGACCGATTGCTCGGCAACCCCGAGGGATACTCCGAGAAGCTCATCACCTATGTCACCGACCGCCCGGGGCACGACATGCGCTATGCCATCGACTCGCGCAAGCTCCAGAGCGAGCTCGGCTGGGAACCGTCGCTGCAGTTTGAGGAAGGCATCGAAAAAACCGTGCGCTGGTACCTCGACAATCAGGCATGGATGGACAACGTCACCTCAGGCGACTACCAGCGCTACTACGACGACATGTACACCGCCCGGTAACAATGCAAAATGCACGATGCACAATTGCTGCAACGTGCTTATTTTCAGTAGAGACGCGAATTTTTGCATCTATTGGGGATGTGCGTTTTGGACTGTTCGCGGCGGGCGTGAAAATTCACGCCCCTACGTTTAATTGACTGACTTTCAGTATGGACGTCGATTTATCGCGTCCACTGCGACTATGTGATATTGGTGGCGCGTCGGTGTGACGATATTATTATTATGAATTGGATTTATTGCCAATATAGGAAAATGTTTGTAACTTTGTGAGACATAACACCTGCAG
>CAMWLW010000008.1 GCA_947175245.1 uncultured Bacteroidales bacterium | reverse complement strand
GTATAATAATCTTAAAAATAAATTTCAGTATATGAAATATTATTTTTATTTTTGCAATAAAATATTTATGTATAATGAGAATAATAGCAGAACGAACCATACGTCAGTATTACGAGAAGAATCCACAAGCACGTGTAGCGTTGGAGGATTGGGTCGCTACTGTAAAGAAGTCACAGTGGCGCTGTTTTGCCGATATAAAAGCCACATTCAATTCGGTCGATTATGTCGGGAACCAGCACTATGTTTTTAATATAAAAGGTAATGATTATAGAATGGTAGTTGTTATCAAATTTGTACCTCAGTTTGTTCTGATACGATTTATCGGTACACATAAAGAATATGATAGAATTGATTGCGCAATAATATAAGAAAATGTTATGACAAAGATAGAAAATGAAATGCAGTATCAGGCAGCATTAAAAAGAGTTGAGGAGCTTATGCTCGGACTGCCTGAAGATACTCCGGCCGAGGATCCCCGTATGGTTGAATTGACGTTGCTCGGTAATCTCGTGGCTGATTATGATGAGGAGCATTATCCGATTGGTCAGCCAACGCTGATTGAAGTGATTAAACTGAGAATGTATGAAATGGGACTTACTCAGGCTGCGTTGTCTAAATTGCTTGACATAAACACGGCCCGTGTATGTGAATTTTTATCAGGAAAAAGAGAACCAACATTGAATCAGGCCCGAACTATAAGTCAGAAACTAAATATTGATCCGGCTATTGTGTTGGGTGTATAGTTACATCCGGTTAATAACTGCATAGAAAAAGCGGCCCGCAAATTCTGCGAGCCGCTTTCTTGTATATAGGTAATGGTGGGATTACATCATGCCGCCCATGCCTCCCATGCCGCCGGCGGGCATAGCGGGAGCGGGGTGTTCTTCTTTTTTGTCGGCGATGACACACTCGGTGGTGAGGAGCATGCCGGCAATAGAGGCGGCGTTCTCAAGGGCTACGCGGGTAACCTTGGCGGGGTCGATGACGCCGGCTGCCATGAGATCCTCGAACTCGCCTGTGCGGGCGTTGTAGCCGAAGTTGCCAGTTCCCTCTTTGACTTTTTGCACGATAACAGCACCCTCAACACCGGCGTTGGCAACAATCTGACGCAGGGGCTCCTCGATGGCACGACGTACGATAGCGATACCGGTGAGCTCATCGGCGTGCTCGGTGGGGATGTTGTTGAGCGAGTCGATGCAGCGAATGTAGGCTACACCGCCACCGGGAACGATACCCTCGGCGATGGCTGCGCGAGTGGCGCTGAGTGCGTCATCGACGCGGTCTTTTTTCTCTTTCATCTCAACCTCGCTGGGAGCGCCGATGTGGAGCACTGCAACACCGCCGGCGAGTTTGGCGAGGCGCTCCTGGAGTTTCTCGCGGTCGTAGTCGCTCTTGGTCTGCTCGATCTGAGACTTGATCTGAGCCACACGGGCTGCGATGGCCTGTTTGTTGCCGGCACCGTCGACGATGGTGGTTGTCTCCTTGTTAACGGTAACGGTTACAGCGGTACCGAGCATGTCGATGGTGGCGCCGTCGAGACGCATGCCTTTCTCCTCAGATATAACAGTGCCGCCGGTAAGGATTGCGATATCCTCGAGCATCTCTTTGCGGCGGTCGCCGAAGCCGGGAGCCTTGACGGCACATACCTTGAGCGAGCCACGCAGACGGTTCACTACGAGAGTGGCGAGTGCCTCCTGGTCAACGTCCTCGGCGATGATGAGGAGCTGGCGGCCGTTCTGAGCCACGGGCTCAAGAATGGGAAGCAGGTCTTTGAAGTTAGATATTTTCTTGTCGTAGAGCAGGATGTAGGGTGACTCCATCGCACACTCCATCTTCTCGCTGTTGGTCATGAAGTAGGGCGAGATATAGCCGCGGTCAAACTGCATGCCCTCGACAACTTCAACGGTTGTCTCGGTGCCTTTGGCCTCGTCGACGGTGATGACGCCTTCTTTCTTGACTTTCTTCATGGCCTCGGCGATGAGGGCGCCGATCTTCTCGTCGTTGTTGGCCGAGATGCGGGCTACGTCCTCAATCTTCTTGAAGTCGTCACCTACCTCGACGGCAATCTCGGCGATGTGGTTGACGATGTGCTCGACAGCCTTGTCGATGCCGCGTTTCAGATCCATAGGATTGGCGCCTGCGGCTACATTCTTCAGACCCTCGTTGATGATGGCCTGTGCGAGCACGGTAGCTGTGGTGGTGCCGTCGCCGGCGTCGTCGCCGGTCTTAGAGGCTACTTCCTTGACGAGCTGTGCGCCCATGTTCTGGAATGCGTCCTCGAGTTCGATTTCGCGTGCAACGCTGACGCCGTCTTTGGTGATGTGGGGAGCGCCGAATTTCTTGTCGATAATCACGGTGCGGCCTTTGGGGCCAAGGGTTACTTTCACTGCGTCGGCCAGGGTGTCAACGCCTTTCTTGAGCTCTTCACGAGCCTTGATATCAAATTTAATTTCTTTTGCCATAGTTGTTGAATTTTTTGGTTAGAGGGTAGAGTCTGCCCCGATTATTCACAAACTGCCAGAATGTCACTCTGACGCATGATGAGGAGTTTCTCACCCTCAACTTCGATCTCAGTACCGGCATATTTGCCATAAAGTACTACATCACCGGCCTTGACAACCATTTCTTCATCCTTGTTTCCGTTGCCAACTGCCAAGATTTCACCTTTGAGGGGTTTCTCTTTGGCGGTGTCGGGAATGATGATGCCCGAGATGGTAACTTCCTCGGCTGCGGTGGGGCGTACAAGTACGCGATCTGATAACGGTTTGATTTTCATGATTTTTATATATTTATCGGTTTTGTTTTAATGTTTTCTGATAATTCCATTAGCAACTTCCGTGCCAAAAATGTCACGTGTCATATAAAAGTGACAGGATGTCAATAGATCACTTTTTCATCCTGTCACTCGCAATAACGTTCAATGGTGTTCTTTGGTTCACGCGGGGGCTATTTGAACCTGTCGGGCAGGGCCGACCGTATGGCGTCGGCTGTTGTCTCCATCACGGCCTCGCGTCCGGCCACGTCGGCAGGCGGTTCGATAGGCTTGTGAATTGTGAGGCTGATGTGTCCCCATCGTGGAAGCTTCATCGTGCGTGACATGACGTCGTATGCGCCGTCGATTGACACCGGCACCAACGGCAGGTTGAACTCGAGCGCAAGCTGGTAGGCGCCTTTCTTGAACTGACGCATGTGGCCGTCCCACGTGCGGGCTCCCTCGGGGAATACAACCAGCGAGGCTCCACCCTTCAGTCGCTTCTCGGCCTGCTCCATAGTGGCGCGCACGGCTCCGCGAGATGATCGGTCAACAAAAATGTGACCGGCGCGGTAGCAGCTGTAGCCTACGAGCGGAATGTTGCGCAGGCTTTTCTTCATCATCCACTTGAAGTCGTGACCCAGAAAGCCGTAGATTGAGAATATATCGAATGCACCCTGGTGGTTGGCTACAAACACGTAGGACGTGTTGCGGTCAACGTTATCATGTCCCTTGACCGACACGGTCACGAGGTTGAGCCAGCAGAAGAGCCTGGCCCACCAGTGAGCCGGATAGTATGCACCCCATTTGATGCCGAGTGATGTGAGCACTATGGTCGACAGCGCTGCCAGCACGGTAGCTACAAACAGCAAGGGGAATGCTATCAGGAACTGGTATATTCGATATAGTACAATCATATAAGGTTATTAATAGGCAAACATGGGATAATCCTGCATCATCGAGTTGACACGCTCGCGCACGGCTTTGATTGTAGCCTCGCTCTCGGGGTTGGAGAGGACAGTGTCAATCATCTCGACGATCTCGCCCATCTGGTCTTCCTTGAGGCCACGTGTGGTGATGGCTGCTGTGCCGAGACGTATGCCCGAGGTCTGGAATGCCGAGCGTGAGTCGAACGGCACCATATTCTTGTTGGCGGTGATGTCGGCATCGACGAGCACGCGCTCGGCAACCTTGCCGGTGAGTTCGGGGAACTTGGTGCGCAGGTCAACGAGCATGCAGTGGTTGTCGGTACCGCCCGAGATGATTTTGTAGCCCTTGTCCATAAGGCCGGCAGCCATGGCGGCGGCGTTTTTCTTGACCTGTTTCTGATACTCTTTGTACTCGGGCTGGAGAGCCTCGCCGAATGCTACGGCTTTGGCGGCGATGACGTGCTCGAGGGGGCCGCCCTGTGTGCCGGGGAACACGGCCGAGTCAAGGAGCGATGACATCATGCGCACCTCGCCTTTCTTGGTGGTCTTGCCCCATGGGTTCTCGAAGTCTTTTCCGAGCAGGATGATGCCGCCGCGCGGGCCGCGCAGGGTCTTGTGGGTGGTCGAGGTCACGATGTGGGCATACTTCAAGGGGTTGTCGAGCAGTCCGGCTGCGATTAGTCCGGCGGGGTGAGCCATGTCGATCATGAGTAGGGCGCCGATCTCGTCGGCCAGGCGGCGCATGCGTGCGTAGTCCCACTCACGCGAGTAGGCGCTGGCACCGCCGATAATCAGTTTGGGACGCTCGCGCAGGGCTACCTCCTCCATCTGGTCATAGTCTACAAGACCGGTGTCTTCCTTGACATTGTACTCGAGAGCCTGGAACATCAGACCCGAGAAGTTGACGGGGCTGCCGTGTGAGAGGTGGCCGCCGTGTGAGAGGTTGAGGCCGAGGAATTTGTCGCCGGGTTGGAGTGCGCTCATGAATACTGCCATGTTGGCCTGGGCACCCGAGTGGGGCTGTACGTTGACATACTCGGCTCCGTAAATCTCTTTCAGACGGTCGATAGCCAGCGTCTCCATCTCGTCAACTACCTGACATCCGCCATAGTAACGGTGACCGGGATAGCCCTCGGCATATTTGTTGGTGAGGCACGAGCCCATTGCCTGCATTACCTGGTCGCTGACAAAGTTCTCGGAAGCGATCAGTTCGATGCCTTTTTTCTGGCGCTCGTGTTCGCGGTTGATGATGTCGAATACAATGCTGTCTTGTTTCATTGCTAATGTTGCTTATATAATAATGTGTAATGTTTATTTTTTTTTCTTAACTGTCCACCCGAATCGTCCTATCTCGCCGCCCTGGCTGTAGTAGTGGCCGTGGGAGTAGTTGATGAGGCCGCCCGAGCCCAGGTCGAACGCGCCGGTCGCGGGGTCGATGAGTGACTCGTCGGCCCTGACGTTGACCACTCGGGCCATGAACATGCTGTGGCTGCCCAACGGTATAATCTCCTGTACCTTGCACTCGATGCTGAGCGGCGACTCGGCTATCGACGGGCACGCAACCATGACACCCGGCTCGCGTGTGAGACCACACTCGGCCCACTTGTCGTAGTCGCGACCCGAGCGTACGCCACACCAGTCGGTGGCACGTGCCAGGGCGTCGGTCGTGAGATTGACGGTGAACTCCATCGTCTCTTTAATCATGTCATAGCTGTGGCGCTCGGGACGTACCGAGATATAGAGCATGGCCGGGTCGGTGCATATCGTACCGGTCCAGGCCACGGTTATGATGTTGTCGTTTCCCCGGGAATCGGCACAACTTACCATCACCGCCGGTAGCGGATAGATCATTGTGCCCGGTTTCCAGTTCTGCTTCATAGGATGACGGCCTTGTCAGCGTTGATTGTGTGGCTGCAGTAGTGGCAGCGTATAACCACGGGGTTGCGGTTGATGACCGAGAAGCGGGTGTACATCGGCTCGTTGTTGGAAATGCACTTGGGGTTGTCACACTTGACGATACCGACAATCTCGTCGGGCAGGGCGACTGGACGTTTCTCGGTGACCACGAAGTCGTGAATGGTGTTTACCACGGCCGTCGGGGCAATGAGCGCGATGCGGTTCAGAACGCTCTCGGGGAAGTAGACGTCGGCTACTTTGATGATACCCTTTTTGTCGAATTTTGAGCTGTGCAGGTTGTTGCCGATGGTGAGCTGGGTATCAAGGTTCTCGAGCCCCAGTATCTTGACACACTTGAACAGTGAGTGTGAGGGGATGTGGTCAATCACAATGCCGTCGCGCAGGGCTGCCACGGCGAGTTCTTTTTTTGCGGTCATGACTCGGTTACTTTTTAAGAGGGTTGATACCTAATGCGTTGCAGATAAGGGCCTGTCGGGTGAACAATCCGTTCTTGGCCTGGGTGAAGTAGTAGGCTTTGGGGTTGTCGTCGACGTCGAGGGCAATCTCGTTGACACGGGGCAGGGGGTGAAGTATGCGCAGGTTGTCGCGCGAGTCGTCGAGCATCGCGTTGTGGAGCGTGTACAGGTCTTTGACACGTTCATACTCCATGATGTCGGTGAAGCGCTCGCGCTGCACGCGTGTCATATATATAATGTCGGATGTGTTGATTACCTCGGGGCTGAAGTCGGTGTGCTCGGTGTACTTGATACCGTGCTTGTCACAGAACTCGAGATACTCGCTGGGCATCTGAAGCTCCTTGCATGCCACGAAGCGGAATGTGGGGTTGAAATACTTCATGGCCATGATGAGCGAGTGAACCGTGCGGCCATATTTCAAGTCGCCGACGAGAGTGATGGTGAGGTCTTCGAGCCGACCCTGGGTCTTGTAGATCGAGTAGAGGTCGAGCATCGTCTGTGAGGGATGCTGGTGGGCACCGTCGCCGGCATTGATGATGGGCACGTCGGTGACCTCGGTAGCGTAGCGCGCGGCTCCCTCGAGATAGTGGCGCATGATGATCAGGTCGACGTAGTTGCTGACCATGATGATCGTGTCCTTGAGGGTCTCGCCCTTGGACGAACTCGTGGTCGAGGCATCAGAGAAGCCTATGATGCGTCCGCCCAGGCGGTTGACGGCGGTTTCAAAACTAAGTCGTGTGCGGGTCGACGGTTCAAAGAACAATGTGGCGACTACACGACCATCCAAAATTTTGTGATTGGGATTCTCCTCAAAGTAGCGTGCGAGCTCCAGAAGGCTCAGCATCTGCTCTTTGCTCAAATCTGAGATGGATACAAGACTGTTGGAATTCATCTTTACCGATTTTTGTGCAAATTTACACATTATTTATGAGATTTACCCATTATTTTGCATCCAAATTTTCGACACCTGTTCACACCCGCGTGCAAATAATAATCCCCGGCAGCCTACAATCTGTCGGGGATTCGTTATGTTATATGTTAATAGAGCTCATTACAGGGTGGATGTCCAGGCGCGCAGGCGGGTGGGGGTGAGCTCGGGGTGGTTGACCTCGTCGAGCAACAGGCCTACTGCCTTGCCGTCACGGACGGCGTCGGAGTGGTCAAAGTGGTACCCCTCGGTGTCAAATTCACCGATGAATTGGGCATGTGTGTCCTGCAGGCGGTCGAATAGAGTGCCGACGGCATTGCAGAATGTGTCGGACATTGTCTCGTCGCCACAGCCGAATATGGCTATGCGTTTGCCGTGCAGTTCCATCGCGGCGAGACCGGCGATGAAATCATACCAGCTGTCCTGTAGTTCGCCCGAGCCCCATGTGCTTGTGCCTAAAATCAGCGTCTCATAGTCGGCGACTGCCGACGGGGCGGTCTCGGCTACGTTATGAATGTTGGTAGTGTCGACATCGAGTATTTTGGCTATTCGGCGGGCAACATCTTCGGTCGTGCCGGTAGTTGATCCGTAAAAGATACCGTATTTTTTCATAGTTTTAATCAATTAAACAGTTGTTATTAGTCTTTCTGATATTATCAACGCGCGGTGACTCGGGTTGGTTCACAAAAAAACGATCGCCACGGGGGTGTCCCGTTGGCGGTCGTTCATTCGTTGCTGCCCGTGCAGTCCGGATGGCGGTTACATGGCGTTGTTGACATGTTCTACGTCGGGATCGACGGCCACAATCACACCTTGGTTATTTATGAGGAATGAATGTAACCCTCGGTCAAGGTGATAGTCGAGTCTGATTTGAGTGGCCCGTTCACCGTCGACGTGATATTGCTCGCTCGCAGTGAGGTTGTCTCTCTTGACAATCTCTCCGAAAAGTGCCTCGTTGCTGTCAAAGTTAACGGCAATGTGGCGCAGTCGGTCGTTCCTGCCGGCAATCGCCGTGTATTCGTTACACCTGATACGCGACAGTGCGTCGCCCGATGACCAGAATGTTACCAATACAGTCTCGCCCTTGTAGTCGCGAAGTGAGGAAACGGTGTCACCCGATATCAATAACAGGTCGGGGGCCTTGTATCCTACACCCGGCGCGGTAGCGCGATCGTTGAACGCCGACAGGGTGATGACCAGGAACACGAAGCTCGCAATAATCAAAATTGCTTTCTTCATAATTCGTATTTTGTGTTACTACTTGAGAATTATATCGGCGACCTGCTCACCCGGGCGGGGAGCGACGTGAGGTATAATTCTTGCCGATTTTCGGCGCGCGGGTCATCTCTATGCCCGCGTCTGGAGTGTTTTCACGTTGCAAAGTTACCTATTATTCAGCTAAATTACAACTTTGTAACACGGCTGGCGCCATTTTGGTTCGTTCCCGGCTGCCCGATATCTCGCGCGACAAGCGAGCAGTCGGCGTTGTGTTAAATTAGGTTAAACGGAGAATTTCGACTCGATGAGGCGCTGTTGAGGATGTCCGTAAAAGCTGTTTTCGAGCAGTGTCACCGGCTTGGCGTCGGGGTGGTTTTTGATATAGCTGCGTATGATTTGCAGGCCGATGTATCGGCCTATTTTGGACGGCAGTTCAATGCTGCCTACTCTCGAGAACGGCGCGGGACTGACGAGTCGTGAAATCTCACCGTCGGCGGTGGAGTATAGCAGGCCGTCAGAAGCGAGTGTATACCACACATCTTTGAGCCGGTGGTCGGCGGTGTCGAGGTCGGCGATGCTGTAACCTAACGCGTCGCCATCGTTGCCGGTCGCTTGGGCTACGACCTCGGCTACGGCTCCCTCATAGAGCATGCGTTCAAGCAGTGTACCCTCGACGGGAGAGTAGGGGTATCGGACTCTCACCACGGCTTCGGCAACATCGGCCGGCAGACGTGTCGGGGTCTTGCCTTCTCTTACGTAGGACGGCATTGTCTCGTAGCCGGGATAGTCGCTGCCGAGATAGTGGTTGAGCGCGACAAGCACTGTCGAGTCGCTCACGATGACCGATTGCATGTAAGGGCTGGCGATGCCATACACATTGGTGACCTTCAGCTCGGGACTCACCTCAGGCAATAGTGCCGAGACACGGCCCAGAGGCAGGGCGAGTGAGTCGGCCACGGTGAACCGTTCAACGATGTCACGACCGAACCATTGTGTGACCCTGTTTTGGCTCAATGCCGTCAATGCGTCATCGCGGTTTAAGGTGTCGGCCGACATCAGATGTATATACAGGCCGATGCCCGGTTCGAGCGACTGTATGTCGGCGGCCGACTGAGGGTAGCCGGATACGGCGAGGTCAATACGTTCTATCGGCATTGGGGCATACTGCGTCACATCGTTGTTATCCCGGGAGCATGATGCCGCCAGGAGGCTGCCAAATAATATATATGGTATATATCTTCTCATGAATGTTTCATTATAGAATATATAACAATAACAAACTCACCCGTGTTTTGTCGGTTGGGACGTGAGCACAGGTGAGTTTGGTAGGTCAATGAGTTTTATTTCATGTCGAGCTCAACTTTGTAGGTGCCGGCCGTGTACTCGACAGCGTCAGAGCCGTCGGGGAGTGTTACCTCGGCGACTGCACCCTCGGGGATGGTGAATTCCCATATCCATTTGTCGCCTTCGTAGCGCCAGTTGCTCTCGATGACGCCGGCTGCCGAGTTGTAGCGGGCGTTCACATGGCCGAGGCGTTTGTCGGGTACGGGTTTCATGATGATGCGTTTGAAGCCGGGGGCCGAGGTGTCGGATGATATGCCGGCCATCGTTTCCCACATCCACTCGGCGACACAGCCATAGGCATAGTGGTTGAAGCTGTTCATGCCCTGCGGGCCCATGCCCTTGTCGAGCATATAGCTGTTCCAGCGCTCCCAGATGGTGGTGGCGCCGTTGTCGACCGAGTAGAGCCAGCTCGGATTGTTGCGTTGGAAAAGCAGCTCGTAGGCAATGTCGGTCATGCCGTTCTCGGTGAGCGTGGGCATCAGTATTGAGGTGCCGAGGAAGCCCGTCTGCAGGCAGTTGCCGTGTTCCTTGAAGTTGTCGGTGAGTCGGGCAATCATTTTGTCTTTTGCCTCTCCGTTAACAATGCCGGTCTTGAGCGCAAAGAGGGCCGGTGTCTGCATGGTGTTGAGAATGTCGGTCTTGAATGTGACGTCGGCGTTGAGGAAACTGTCGGCGATGTGTCGGCGCGCCTCGTCGACGATAGCGTCATACTTGGCTGCGTCGCGACCTGTGGCTGCGGCCATGTCACGCATCATCCCGGCGTCGATGAGCCAGTAGCACGCGCTGAGGTAGTTCCAGTACTCGATGGCTTCGGGGCGCAGCGATGTGTTGCCTTTGGCATCGGTGCAATATATGCCGCCGCCGGCGCTTTCAAGCGGTTCGTAGCTGAGCCAGTCGGCCCACTGGAAGTTGTTGTTCTCCTCGGTGAGCAGTTGGTGAGTGTATCTGGTCGACGTGATGTGATCCATGTACTTTTCGAGTGCATCCCAGTTCTCGTTTATGATAGCAGTGTCGCCGAATTGTTTCCATACAACCCAGGGTACAATGACACCGGCATCAGACCAGCCCAGGCGGGCAAAGTCGCCCTGAAGCGCGCCGTACTGTGCTATGGGTGCCACGCCCGGGAAGCCGCCGAGCTCGTGCTGAGTGTCGCGCATATCGCGCATCCATTTGTGGAAGAATCGGTCGGTGTTGGCAAAGAATGTGCCTGTCTCGCTGAATACCTGTGTGTCGGCAGTCCAGCCGAGGCGTTCATTGCGCTGCGGGCAGTCGGTGGGCACCGAGAGGTAGTTTGATCGTTGCCCCCACACGACGTTGGATATGAGCTTGTTGATGTCGTCGTTGCCTGTCGACAGCGTGCCTGTCTCCATGTCGCTCGAAATGGAGGTGACGGGGATTGATCGCAGGCTCTTGATGCGAACCTCGTCGTCGGCTGTCACATTCATGAAACGATAGCCGAAGAAGGTGTAGCGCGGACGGTAGCTGACAAAGCCGTCGTTGTCGCCGAAGGTGTAGTCGATGAGCATACCCGAATGGGGAATGCGGAGGTTGAGACGGTGCACACTGCCCTCGGGGCCATCCATGCCGCGGCTGAAGGCTCCGCTGCCGTCGTTGAGCAGTTCGCCGGGGCGTGCCGACAGGGTGGTGCCCTCGGCGGCGCTGAACACAAAGTCGGGAACGGCGGCACAGTTCTGGCCAAAGTCGATGACGAGATTTTCACCGGGGTGGAGTACTATCTCGTCGCCGGCGGTGTACTCGCGGTCGATAATCACCTTGCCGTGCTCGCTGTCGGTGCTGTCGGCGACTTCGCTCCAGACGTATGCGCGCTGAGGTGTGAGCGCCAGGTCGTCGCGGAAGTAAATCTCGGCGCCGTCGCTGGGCAATATCTCGCCCGAGAATTCGGTGTTGACCTCGGGCGTCGACAGTTTCCCGGGGGTATCGTAGCCCATCGGTATGCGTGCGTCGTAGGTCTCGCCGTCAAAGATGGCAGCGTGGGTTACGGGGCCTGCTATGCCCGCCTGCCAGTCGGCGGTGTTTGTGCCGAGCAGTTCTTGTGAGCCGTCGCTATAGGTGAGTTGCAGCACGCCTCTGAATGCAGTTTTCTTGCCGATCATACCGTCGTGCCAGCTCGGGGTGACAATTTTGTCGCCCCACCATCCCGGTGTTACCTGGACGGCGAGCGTGTTGGTGGCGTTGGCTCCTGTGGCTATGAGGTCGGTGATGTCATAGGTGAATGAGCGTTTGGTCTTTGCATAGTGGGTGAAGCCGGGCTTGAGAATCTCGTCACCGATACGTTGGCCGTTCACAAAGAGGTCGTAGACACCGAGGCTGGTAGTCATCCAGCGGGCGTCGGTGACCTTCTTGTTGTCGTTGGTGACTGTCGTGACAAACCAGCTCGCGCCGTCGGCCGCGCGCTCGTTGTCACCTTGCACGGGGCCTGTGATGACGGGGGCATCGGCAACCGAAATCCACTCAGACTGATCCCATGCCGAGTCGTCAAGTGCATCTACACGCCGGGCTGTCTTGTCGGTCGATGTACATCCCGCTGCAAAAATTGATAGAGCAGTTGTTAATGTGATGAAATAATTGCGGTACATAAAAAAGTAGATTGTTTATAAAATTATTGTCTATTGCAGGAGGTATTGCAAAGATAGCAAACTAATGCCTGATTTCAGTATAGAATATTGTATAATTAGTATATTTCACCGCAACCTTTTGGTGTTATTATTGTTCTAAAAGGAAATATTAAACAATATTTATACTCTTAGGGAGGTGTAGGTAAAGGTTAATTTATTACTTTTGTAGCCGAAATATATTGCTTTATGATCAGTAAATTCATCGCACGTTATCTCATGACGCTGGTTGTCGTGGCGGTGTCGGCTATAAGCGCCGACGCACGTGACTTCGTGCTTGTGATCGACCCGGGACACGGTGGCAAGGATGTAGGCGCGCGTGGCCAGAAGGCCTACGAGAAAAATATCAACCTGGCTGTCGCCAAGTTGTTCGGCGACCGTGTGAAAAAGGAGTGCAAGGATGTTAAGGTGGTATATACGCGTGATACTGACACGTTCGTGTCGCTCAAGGACAGGGCCGATATAGCCAATAAGGCCGGCGGTGACCTGTTCGTTTCTATTCATGTCAACTCGGTGGCGGCAAAAGCGCGTAACCGTCGCACGATAAACGGCGCCGAGGTGTACACGCTGGGCCTGCACCGTTCGGAAGATAATCTGGCTGTGGCCATGCGTGAGAATTCGGTGATGTCGCTCGAGTCAGACCACGCAGAGACATATCAGGGTTTTGACCCCGAGTCGTCGGAGAGCTATATCATATTTGAGTTGAGTCAAAGTCTTCACATGGATCAGAGTATCGATATGGCCGAACTCGTTCAGCAGTCGCTTGTCTCTAACGCCGGACGTGCCGACAAGGGGGTGCGTCAGGCCGGCTTCTGGGTGCTGTGGGCCACCTCAATGCCGTCGATACTGATAGAGCTCGACTTCATCTGTAATCCTACTCAGGAACGTTACCTCTCGTCGGCATCGGGACAAAAGGAGCTCGCCGATGCTATCTTTGAGGGGTTCCTCACATATAAGGAATATAATTTCGTGCCTGACGAATCAAACAAGTAACCAAAATCACATATACAGTAAATACACAGCAACACAAACTGAATAATTTATGAAACGCAATTTTTACATCGGACTCAGCGTGCTGGCCGCATTGTTTATCCTGTACTTCGGACTTGAATTTCTCAAGGGGGTCAACATGTTCAAGGCCTCTAACTATTATACCGCTTCTTATACCAATGTAGCCGGCCTGCAGGTGTCGGCGCCTGTGTCGGTAAACGGTTTTAAGGTCGGCCAGGTAAGTAATGTCGAGTATGAGTATGACAATCCGGGTCATGTGCTCGTTGAGATGAGTCTCGATAAGGAATTGCGTGTGCCCAAGGGGTCGAAAGCTATTATCGAGGCCGATATACTCGGCACTGCCACCGTCAGGCTCGAGATGGCTGCGAATACTGATTTCCACGGTGTGGGCGACAAGCTCATCGGCGAGACGGCATCGGGCATGATGGACAACGTGTCGCAGAACCTGATGCCGGCCGTAGGGCGCATACTTCCCACCGTTGATACCCTCCTTAACAATGTAAACACTCTGGTTGCCGACCCGGCTCTCGCGGCATCGGTGGCACGTCTTGACCAGATTACCGCATCGCTTGCATCGACGCTCAATTCGCTTAACCGCTCGGTGCAGTCTCTGCCTCAGGTGATGACTGACGTCAAGGGTATAACCCAAAATCTTGATTCGATGTCGCGCAATCTGAACAGCCTCACTGCGCGTCTTGACAATGCCGGTATAGAGACTACTCTCAAGAATGTCGAGTCAATCTCGGTTCAACTTAAAGATCTGACCACTGCGCTGAATTCTGACGAGTCATCGGTAGGTCAGCTTCTGCATGATCCCAACCTCTACAACAATCTCAATAACGCGGCTGCCAGCCTCGACTCGTTGCTGATTGATGTTAAGAAAAACCCCAAACGATACATATCGATCAAGCTGCTCTGATTGTTTAAGTGTTGCTTTAAAAATGAATTGACAATCGGGGTGTTATTTAGACTCGATCTAAATAACACCCCGATTAAAGTTTTGATTTAAATGCCGCATTAATACACGGCTTTCAGGTTGCCGTTTGTGTGATAACAGCCAAAAATGTTAATAAGTCAATTTGTTTGGTTGTTGTTGTATTAGTTTGTAAAACAACTGTGTGTGATTAAAATATAAAGTGATAGTTTAGTTATTTTGGCAAATTGGTAATAAATCACTGAACATCAATGTGCTGAACTATTTTCGGGATTTCCAAATATTTTTGCCTTTGTTTTTAATAATTTTTATTCAGAATTTTGTACCCGGAAAATTTAGTGAAAATGCCGACTTTAAACTGCACATACAATTGGAATGATTGCCTCGAGATATTCAAGGACAACCTGCCGCCCGACCAGTATGCTTCATGGTTCGAGCCCGTGTCGGTTGTCAGCTTTATCGATGGTAATCTTACCCTGTCGGTACCGTCGCCTTACTTTGTAGAACATCTTGAAGAGAAGTATCTCGGTATTATAGGCTCGGTGCTGAGACGTGTGTATGGCGAGGGTGTTAACCTCTATTACCAGTATGAGCAGGTGCAGAACCAGCCGGCAACTAAAGTAGACGTGAAGAGCGAGAACCGCAGTCGGGCCATCAAAGAAGAGCCGGTCAAGGCCAACCCGTTTCAGGCTCCCGCGCCCGTCAGCTTTGACTCGCAACTCAATCCTCATTATACGTTTGAGAATTACTGCGGCAGCATAAGCAACCGTCTCGCTCTGTCGATCGGCGCTACAATTGCCAACGATCCCAAATCGACGACGTTTAATCCGCTGTTCCTGTTTGGCCCGTCGGGTGTAGGCAAGACCCATCTTGTGCAGGCCATCGGTATCCGTATCAAAGAGCAGAATCCCGATGCCCGCGTGCTCTATATCAATGCCCGCCTGTTTGAAAGTCAGTGTACGGCCGCCCTGCGCAATGGCCGCATCAATGACTTCATGGCATTCTATCAGAGCATTGACGTCCTGATTATCGACGATATTCAGGATCTCATTGACAAGGAGCGCACACAGGTTACGTTCTTCCACATCTTCAATCAGCTGCACCTCAACAACAAGCGTATCATACTCACCAGCGATTGCCGCCCGTCTCAGCTCAAGGGGATGCCTGACCGCATGCTCACGCGCCTCAAGTGGGGTATGACTGTTGAGCTTGAGCGTCCCGACCTGGAGTTGCGCAAGGAAGTGTTGCGCCGCAAGGCTGCTGTTGACGGCCTAAGTATCTCGAACGATATTCTCGATTTCATAGCTGAGAATGTCACCGGGAGCATACGTGAGCTTGAGGGTATAATCGTGTCGCTTCTGGCCCATGCTACAGTGCTGTCGCGTGAAATCACCATCGACCTCGCACGCACGGTGATGAGCAATGCCGTCAAGGTGGCACGCAAGCAGATTAACTTTGAGATGATAACCCAGAGTGTGAGCGCTTATTACAACATCGAGCCCGACGACATCTTCACCAAATCACGCAAACGTGAAATCTCGGACGCACGCCAGATGGTTATGTTCCTCTCAAAGAAACATGCCAAAATGCCTCTCACCGCTATCGGTACGCGCCTGTCGCGTACACATGCCACCGTGCTGTACGCCTGCAAGAATATCGAGGAGCGTCTGCCCATTGAGAAGCAGTTGCAGGAGGATGTAGCCAAGATTGAATCAGAGCTCCTTAAATAACTGATTCCATCGGCCGACGGGTGGATATCGAACCCTCTCTGCAGGGTCGGCGTTATACCATAAAGCTAAATTTACCATGACAATTTCCCAATTTCTCAGACGGCTTGCAGCTAACAATAACCGTGAGTGGTTCAACACTCACAGGGACGAGTATGACGAGGTGCTGACTCAGTGGTATGACGGTCTCGACCGTCTCATAGGCCTGGTATCGGAATGGGAGCCGCGTCTGCGCCATGTCACGGCGCGTGACGCCGCCTACCGCATATACCGTGACACGCGTTTCTCGTTAGATAAGACTCCCTACAAGACCCACTTCTCGGCCATCCTGTCGCCATACGGCAAGAAGGTCGATGCCGCTGCTTATTACTTACAGGTCGGCACGACTGTCGAGGACACCCTCATAGCCGGCGGAGCCTGGTGTATGGAGACGGCCACGCTGAAGAAGCTGCGCAAGGCTGTGGTTGACAATATCGAGGAGTTCAACGAGATTATAAGCGACAAGACTTTCAACAGGTATTTTCCCGAGTGGTACAACGAGAGCCTTAAAACGGCGCCCAAAGGGTGGCCTAAAGACCATCCCAACATCGACCTGCTGCGACTCACAGGCTATTGCCGCGAACACTACATGTCGCCTGACATCTTTGACAAGCCTGACTGGCCCGAAAAGGTCAACGTGATTCTCAAGGCCATAAAGCCGCTCAACGACTTCTGCAACTACTCGCTATTTGAAGAGTAGCAATCAGTGGTGTGACCGGCGTGAGGCGTCGATACGGAGCAGTATAAACAACAGGAATGTGAAGCCCCACAGCGACGAGCCGCCATAGCTGAAGAACGGCAGCGGGATGCCGATGACCGGACACAGTCCTATCACCATGCCGATGTTGATGCAGAAGTGCACTATGAAATAGCTCGCGACACAGTAGGCGAACACGCGGCCGAATG
The DNA here is from genome assembly GCA_947175245.1 of uncultured Bacteroidales bacterium. Taxonomy (GTDB): domain Bacteria; phylum Bacteroidota; class Bacteroidia; order Bacteroidales; family Muribaculaceae; genus JAAVFS01. Next base: position 33,529 of record CAMWLW010000008.1, on the reverse strand, counting down.
TCGTGGGCTGACGCTCGGCAATCACAATCACGCGCAGAATGAGGATGACGAAGAGCATCATGGTGAGTGATGTGCCTATAAACCCCTCTTCCTCGCCTATGGTGCAGAATATGAAATCGGTGTGTTGCTCGGGTACGTATTTGAGTTTAGTCTGGGTGCCCTTCAGAAAGCCTTTGCCGGCAAAGCCACCCGAACCGATTGCTATTTTCGACTGGTTGACATTGTAACCGGCCTTGAGAATATCGTCCTCGATGCCCAGGGCTACCTTGATGCGCATCTGCTGGTGGGGCTTCAGCACCGATGTGAACACATAGTTGACCGAGAACATGAACCCGACAGCTATGATTGCGGCACCGATGGCAGCTGTGATTTTGGTCACCCTGAGTCTCAGTGTCTCGAACAGGCAGTACAGGCAGGCGGCGGCTATCATGCCTGGTAAGACATACTTGCCCGGGACATCGACGCCACACAGCTCGAGAATCCATATCACGAGACCGCAGCCAACAAATCCGAGCGCCACGTTGCGCGCCACATCGGCTACCTTGCTGTACATAGCCAGCATAGTCACCATCGTGACCATGACGATGAGATAGACGGTAAACTGACCTGACGGTATCCCGACAATCATAGTCTCGGTATATTTCACCGATATGACGAATATCGTGATTGCCAGCAGGGCCGACATCAGTATCAGGCCGCTCATACCCTCGCGATAGAGCACGAAGAACAGCCCGAGGTACACGAGGGCCGAGCCGGTCTCGTTCTGAGCCAGTATCAGTCCTACGGGCAGGAATATTATGGCGAGCGCCTTCATGTAGTTGCCCGTGCTCGCATTGAGATTGAAGTTGTAGCCGCTGAACAGTTTGGCAAGCGCCAATGCCGTGGCAAATTTGGCGAACTCGGCCGGCTGAATACTCATCGGGCCCAGGACAATCCATGAATGGGAGCCCTTGATGTTGGGTGCTATGAATATCGTGACGAGCAGTAACAGCATCACCGCGACATAGATGGGGTAGGCGTATGTCTCGTACATGCGGGCGTCGATAAGCAACAGTCCCAGGCCGAGTATAAACGACAGTCCTATCCACGTGAGCTGTTTGCCCGAGTACTCGGAGTAGTCGAATATGCTCGCGTTGTCGAAGTCGTAACTTGCCGCGTAGATGCTCACGGCGCCGGCTACCACCAGCAGTATGTATATGATGACGGTGGGCCAGTCGATGCCTTTGAGCGGCGATTCCTGATTTCGGTAGTTAATGCTTCTTGACTCCACTGTATATTATGGTGTTTGACTCGAGCATGCGCTGTTCGAGGTATTTGCGTTCGGGGGCTATCTCGCCTTTGAGATATTTTTCAATCACGAGACTGCCGATGGGCACGCCGAATGTCGCGCCGAAGCCTGCATTCTCGACATACACGCAGACGGCTATCTCGGGGTCGTCGTAGGGGGCAAATCCCATGAACGCCGAGTGGTCGCGTCCGTGAGGGTTCTGGGCTGTGCCGGTCTTGCCGGCGACCTGTATGTCGGGCAGATTGGTGAGTCGGCATGTACCGCCGGTCACGGCCATTCTCATGCCTTCGGCCACTTCGTCATACCATCGGCTGTCGATGGTGGGGAAGCGCTTCTCGCTATAGATGTCGGGCATCACGGTGTCCTGAATTTCCTTGACCACGTGGGGGGTGATGAACCATCCGCGGTTGGCGATGGTGGCGCACACGTTGGCTATCTGCAGCGGTGTGGCGCATATCTCGCCCTGGCCTATAGATACCGATATGATGGTATTGGCGCTCCAGCGTCCCTCGCCGTATCGCTTGTTGTAGTAGGGCGCGTTGGGTAAGAATCCGCGGCTCTCGCTCGGCATGTCGACGCCGAGTTTGTAGCCGTAGCCCATCGAGACGAGGTGATGTTTCCATATCTCGAATGCGTCGGCCGGCGTGCCGTATTTAGAGCGCTTGTCGACGAGTGCCTTGAAGCCCCAGCAGAAGTAAGCGTTGCACGACGTCTGCAACGCCGGTTTCAGCGGTATCGGTGATCCGTGGCCGTGGCAACCTACCCTGAGACCGCCTGAAATGAAGCCGTGTGAGCACGGGTAGGCGGTGTTGGTGTTGATAATGCCCTCCTGGAGCAGTATGAGTCCCTGGCCCGGTTTGAACGTTGAGCCCGGAGGGTAAGCCGCCATGAGCGAGCGGTCGAACAGCGGTTTGTAGGGGTTGTTGACGAGGTTGCGGTATTCGCGGCCGCGCTGACGGCCCACGAGCAGTGTGGGGTCGTAGGTGGGGCTTGACACCATGGCCAGTATCTCGCCGGTCTTGGGCTGTATCGCCACCACGGCGCCGATTTTATTGACCATGAGGCTCTCGGCATACTGTTGCAGGCCGAGGTCAATGCTGAGCTTGAGATTGCGGCCCGAGATGGGGGCCACATCGAGCGCCCCGTCCTGATAACGGCCCTGTATGCGGCCGTGGGCGTCACGAATCAGCACCTCGGCGCCTTTGTGTCCGCGCAGATACTCGTCATAGCTTTTCTCGATGCCGAGGTCGCCGCAGTAGTCGCCACGCTGGTAGTAGGGGTCACGCTCGATGTCGGTCTGTGACACCTCGCGTATGTTGCCGAGCACGTTGGCCGCCGTCTTGTGTTTGTATTGCCTGAGTATGCGTTTCTGGATGAAAAATCCCGGGTAGCGGTACAGCTTTTCCTGTAGCCGGCCGTAGTCTTCGGCCGACAGGTGGGTGATCAGTACCTGGGGTGTGTAGGTCGAGTAGCCCGGCGTGCGTTTCATGTCATGAAGACGCGTGTCAAACTGCTCGCGGGTGATGTTGAGCGTGTGGCAGAAGTCGAGAGTGTCAAACGCCTGAACGTCACGCGGTATCATCATGACGTCATAGGCCGGCTGATTATATACGATAAGCTCGCCGTTACGGTCATATATGAGGCCGCGCGAGGGGTAGACTGTCTTATTGAGGAACGCGTTATTGTCGGCATAGGTCTTGTACTTGCTGTCGTTTATCTGCAGGTCGAACAACCGTATGAGATAAATCAGAGCAATGAAAAGCAAAAATCCCCCGATAACATATTTCCGTTTTTCAAGTCTATAGTCTTTTCTCACTGCGTTGGTGGTTTATTAAGCTGTCAATACACATTATAATAATAAACGTCAGGATGCTGCTGCCTATTATCCTTAATATCAGTTTGCCTATATTAAAGAACGTGAACGACTCGATGGTGAAGAACAGTATGCAGTAAAGCAGCGAGATGCTTATGGCAAATTTCATGTAGACTCCGACTCCGAGCGACCGCATGCTGGGCTCGGGGTTGGTGAGGTCTTCCTCGCGTGGAAAATACAGTCTGAGCACGGGCAGTCTCATGGGTGCGAGCAGAGTACAGGCCAGCGCGTTCATGCCCAATGTGTCGCTGAACACGTCGATGGTGAAGCCGAGCAGAAACGACAGTGTCAGCACCCATACGAGGCTCATCGTTACCGGCAGACGCATGATGAAGTAGATGAATACCAGCGGCAGGGCGGTGTCAAAGAGGTACAGGCGGTTGAATACCAGTACCTGGGCCATCACCAATATGATGTAAAGCAGAATGAATTGAAGTATGCTTTTGGTCATCGTCGCTGAGGGTGTCTACTTAATGTTGTTTGGTTCCAGTTTTTTTATCTCATCGCGGTTGTTGCTCACCACGAGCTGCACGGTGCTGAGTTTCGTAAAGTCGGTGAGCAGTTTTACGCGCAGGGTGAAGAAGTTGTCGTCGTGGGTGCGCTCGTTGGACATCACGGTGGCTACCGGTATACCGTCGGGGAACATGGCCGAATAGCCGCTGGTGATGATCGTGTCGCCGGGGGCGTAGACTGCCTGTTTGGGTATCTCTTCGAGCAGTGCCTCGCGGGGACTCTTGCCGTCCCACACGAGCGAGCCTATCACGTCGCTGTTCTTGAGTTTGCACGACAGGCGGAAGTCGGGGTTGAGCAACGACATGATGCGTGAGTAGTGCTTGCCGGTGACGTCGACGACGCCTACGATACCGTTCTGATCCATGACGCCCATTTCGGGCTTGACCCCGTCGGCCTCACCCTTGGAGATGGTGATGAAGTTGTGGGGGTGGGTGATGCTGTTGTTGATGACCGACGCCAGGATGAAGTCGAAGTCTTTGAGCGGCTCGGCAATCGTAATTGAGTCGCTGCTCAATTCGAGCCTGAGGCTGTTGACTGTTGACCGCAGGGCTATCACCTCGCTCTCGAGCTGGGCGTTGCGGCGCTGAAGGTCGTCGTTGATCGACCGCAGGTGGAAGTAGCCGGTGACCGACTGCCCCACATCATACACCGACGCCGACACCTGTGATGCCGACGTCATGTAGACATGTCGCTGATAGGGATTGCCGCTGAACAGCAGTATGCACGACAGCACAACGTAGATGATGAATACAATCCACGCTCTGAATCTAAGCAGGAAGTCAAACAGGTTGCGCACCGGACGTTGTGGTTCGTTTTCGCGTTAGCGTATAAGGAACGAGAATGAGTTGATGTGCTTGAGGGCAACACCTGTGCCGCGGGCAACCGAGAGCAGGGGGTCTTCGGCAATATGGAACTGTATGCCTATCTTGTCGGTGAGACGTTTGTCGAGACCGCGCAGCATGGCGCCGCCGCCTGCGAGCCAAATGCCGTTGTGGACGATGTCGGCATACAGTTCGGGCGGAGTCTCCTCGAGAGCGCTGAGCACGGCAGCCTCAATCTTGGATATCGACTTCTCGATGCAGTGTGAAATCTCCTGATAGGTTACAGGAATCTCCATCGGGAGGGCGGTTATCTGGTTGGGGCCATGTACAACGAAGTCTTCGGGCGGGTTCTCGAGCTCGGTGAGGGCTGAGCCTACTTTGATTTTGATCTGCTCGGCAGTGGGCAGGCCTATGCGCACGTTGTGGGCGCGTCTCATGTGACCCTGGATGTCCTCGGTGAGGTCATCGCCGGCAATCTGGATGCTCTTGTTGCTGACAATGCCGCCGAGCGATATCACTGCAATCTCGGTCGTGCCGCCGCCTATGTCGACAATCATGTTGCCCTCGGCTGCCTCGACGTCAAGGCCGATACCGAGTGCGGCCGCCATCGGCTCGTAGAGCATGTACACGTCGCGGCCGTTGGCGTGCTCGGACGAGTCGCGCACGGCACGTATCTCGACCTCGGTCGAGCCCGACGGGATGCCTACAACCATGCGCAGCGAGGGTGAGAACCAGTTGCTCTTGCTGCTTGCTTTCTTGATGAGACCGCGAAGCATGAGCTCGGCGGCGTTAAAGTCGGCGATGACGCCCTTGCGCAGCGGACGCACGGTTCTGATGCCTTCGGGGCAACGGCCCTCCATCTGCTGGGCCTCTTTACCGACAGCGATGAGTTTGTCGGTGCGTTTATCGAGAGCTACAATCGAGGGCTCGTTTATCACTATCTTGTCATTGTGCATGATGATGGTGTTGGCGGTGCCGAGGTCGATTGCTATCTCTTTGGTTAGAGAAAATAATCTCATGTAGTGTATTCTATATTAAAAAGTTAAAATGCTTAATTTGTTGCCGTTGTTTTTTTTGTGGCGGACGCGATTAATCGCGTCCCTACAGGCCGAAATCAGTGCTTGAAGTGACGGAAACCGGTCTTGACCATTGCCATGTCGTGTGCGTCACAGAACTCGATCGAGTCGTTGTCGCGGATTGAGCCTCCGGGGTGGATGACAGCCTCGATGCCTGCCTCGTGGGCTATCTCGACACAGTCGGCGAAGGGGAAGAATGCGTCTGATGCCATTGCCGCGCCCTTGAGGTCGAAGCCGAACGACTTGGCCTTGGCGATAGCCTGCTTGAGTGCATCAACGCGCGATGTCTGGCCGACGCCGCTTGCAAGCAGCTGGCCGTCGCGAGCGAGCACGATAGCGTTGCTCTTGCTCTGCTTCACAATCTTGTTGGCAAAAATCATATCGGCGATCTGAGCCTCGGTGGGTACACGCTTTGTCACCACCTCGAGCTCGTCGGGGGTCACCATCTTGGTGTCACGATCCTGCATGAGAGCGCCGTTGAGCACCGAGCGGAACTGACGTGTGGTGTCGAGGGCCTGTTTCTGAACCAGGATGATGCGGTTCTTTTTCTGCTCGAGGATGGCGAGCGCCTCGTCGCTGTAAGCGGGCGCAATCACGACCTCAAAGAAGATTTTGTTCATCTCCTCGGCAGTCTCTGCATCGATGGCGGTGTTTGAGATGATGACGCCGCCGAATGCTGACACGGGGTCGCCGGCGAGGGCGTCAATCCAGGCCTGTTTCACCGTGGCGCGCTGGGCGAGACCACAGGCGTTGTTGTGCTTGAGGATGGCGATGGCGGGCTCGGCGTCAAACTCGGCGATGAGGTTGACGGCGGCGTCGATGTCGAGCAGGTTGTTGTATGAAATTTCCTTGCCGTGGAGTTGGGTGAACATGGCCTCGAAGTCGCCGAAGAAGTAACCGCGCTGGTGGGGGTTCTCGCCGTAGCGCATTTTCTTCTCGCCGTCGAGTGCCACACGCATGTAGGTGGGGCCTTCCTCGCTGTCAAAGTAGTTGAAGATGGCGCTGTCGTAGCCCGACGATACGGCGAATGCCTCGCGTGCCAGCAGTCGGCGCTCGGCAAGGGTTGACTCGGCGCCGTGCTCGCGCAGCATGTCGGCGAGGATGCCGTACTGGTCTTTTGAGGCGACGATGATGACGTCGTTATAGTTCTTGGCGGCGGCGCGTATGAGCGAGATGCCGCCTATGTCGATTTTCTCGATGATGGCCTGGTTGTCAGCGCCCGATTTGACTGTGTCGACAAAGGGATAGAGGTCGACAATGACGAGGTCGATTTCGGGTATTTCGTATTCGGCAATCTGGTCACGGTCGCCGGCGTTGTCGCGGCGGTTGAGTATGCCGCCGAATACCTTGGGGTGGAGGGTTTTCACGCGGCCGCCTAAGATTGAGGGATAACCGGTCAAGTCTTCAACAGCATCACACTCGTAGCCAAGGCTCTCGATGAATGAACGCGTGCCGCCTGTCGACAGGAATCTGACGCCGTCTTTGTGCAGCATGGCGAGAATCTCGTCAAGGCCGTCCTTGTGAAAAACTGATACTAAAGCTGTCTTGATCTTCTTTACCTCTTGTGACATGATAATGAGTCTTTGTGTATTTTGAAATGAGTTTGATTTATCGTTTTAACTGCAATCTGAACGGTAGCTAACCTGTTAGTTCAAATTACTATGCAAAGTTAATACAAAAGGTTGGTGACTGAAACAATACAATGTTGTAATTGTATCGCGATAAATGTATTTTCACATTTATTAATAAAATTTAATCGGCGATAAAAGCTGAGTCACCGCATGTCAGGTTGCTGACGTGCGGTGACTCGGATGTGATGCTGTTTCAGGGTCAGCGGCCTGAGCGGTCGATGAGGTCGCGCAGGCGCTTGTTGAAGTCGGTGCTGTCGATGAGTTCCTCGAGGGTGAGGTGCATGCGGTAGCGCCAGTAGTGGCGTGAGTTGGCCGGGATGTTGATGCGTTCCTCGAGGGGGTTGTCGCGGCGCAGGCGACCGTCGATCGACAGCCAGTCCTGTAGCGGTAGTATGGCCAGGATGGCGCTCGAATCGAGGTGCAGCCGTACGATTTCCTCGCATATTGCCGGCGTGGCAAACCATGGTGCTTTGTCGTTGTGGTGCAGCACGTCGCGGTAATATGTCTCGGTGAGAGCGCGGTTCTCTTCCCACCACTCGCGCAGGCCGCTCATGTCGTGGGTCGACGTGGTGCAGACGGTCATGTAGGGGTAGGCGAGGGGATCGCCGAACTGGCGGCCGAATTCCTTGGGCATGCGCTGAATGTCGAGCGCGATAATCTTGAGGCGGTCGAGCACGTCGGGGACACACTGCGGAATCATGCCGAGGTCTTCGGCACATGTGAGCATGCCGGTAGCTTCAATCAGCGGCGGCAGTTTGCTCATGGCTTTCCCGCGCCAGAAGTCGTTGTGACGGTGGTAATAGAAGTCCTCGTACAGCGTGTCAAACCGCCGGCGCTGTTCATCGTCGAGGGCGCGGTATATATCGGTCTTGTCGGCCGAGATGCGCGGGTGGTATTTGCCTTTCTCGACAGGGTCTTCAATGAAAAGAACCTGGTCGATAAGTACCATCAGCGCGGTGCTGATTTTATCGCGCATGGCGGGGTCGGGCAGGCAGCCGACGGCCTCGAGGACTTTGCGCTGGGTGGCGACTTCGGGTCTGAGGCGGTAGCGGCCGTTGTCAAGGCGCTCGAGGTACCGCTCCCTGATGTCGCGCGTTATGTTGCCGTCACCCGTGCGGTCGATCAGCTCGTCGGTGATATAGGGCTCGGTGAACAGCTCGCGGTCAAACGTGAAAGCGTAGCTGCCGAGCATTTCCTCGGGCGTGAGTGGCAGTGCAGGGCTGAAGTGTCCGAGCAGGCCGTGGACGGCATCGGCAGGTATCTGCCATATACGGAAGAAGCCGAGCACGTGGTCTATGCGGTACGCGTCAAAATACTCGGCCATCTTGCTGAAGCGCGCTTTCCACCAGGCGTAGCCGTCGCGGCTCATCACGTCCCAGTTGTAGGTGGGGAAGCCCCAGTTCTGACCGAGCACCGAGAAGTCGTCGGGCGGTGCGCCGGCCTGTGAGTCGAGGTAGAATAGCCCGGGATGCTGCCAGGCGTCGACGCTCGTGCGTGAGATGCCTATGGGTATGTCGCCCTTGACGGCGACGCGACGGCTGTGGGCATAGTCTTGTACTTCACGCAGTTGCTTGTCGAGATGGTACTGAACGAAGTAGGCGAAATTCATCTCGTCGGGACTCTCACTCTCGAGCCTGTCGACAATCGAGATTTCGTAGCGCGAGTCATCGTTCCACCAGTTGAAGTCGGCCGTGTGATGGCGGTCGCGCAGAACGCTGAAGGCGGCGTAGGGCCTGAGCCAGTGGCTATTTCGTTTCATGAACGATTTGAACCCGTCGCTTTCCAGGTCGTGGTGTCCCTGCTGTGTGAAAATTTCGTGCAGATATTCCATCTTCAGCTGAAAGGCTTTCTCATAGTCGATGGCCGGCAGCGAGTTGAGTTCACGGCTGCGGGTACGGTAATATTCCATCCTCGCGGGGTTGTCGAGTACCCCGATGGCGTCGGGGCGCAGGTAGATGGGGTGGAGCGCGAACGTCGATGTGGCGTTGTAGGGGTATGAGTCGCTCCACGTGCCGGTCATCGTGGTGTCGTTGATAGGCAGTATCTGGACAAAGCGCTGGCCGGTGGCGGCAGCCCAGTCGATCATGAGTTTGAGGTCGTAGAAGTCGCCTATGCCCATATCGTCGTTGCTGCGCAGCGAGAATACCGGGATGGCTACGCCGGCACCACGCCACAGCGCGTGTTTGCCCCTGAATCTCAGGCCGGTGATGACGATGGCGTCGGACGGGTTGAAGTCGCGTGAGTCAAGCACGCGGTTATCGCCGTCCTCCCATCTGACGACGGTGCGGTCGGCTTTGCTGACTATGACCGCCTTGTATTCAAGGTGATGAGGCAGTGCCGAGAGGTCGATGGCGAGGCGCCAGTCGGGAAACAGCGCGTCGTCCATCATGGGGGCACGCGTTACGTCCCAGTTGCCGAGTGCCTCGCACGAGCCTGTGAGCACGACTGTCTCGTCGGGTGTCACTGCCGGCACTTCGATGCCTAAGAGCAGTGAGCCGGCCCGGGCCGACGGTGTGTGGGCACCGGCAGTCTCGCGGCGGTTGATGCTTTGGGTGAAAGCCTGGGTATAAAGCGGTTTGTCATCGGGAATATCCTGCCAGTGGTCGCGGATTATGACGCGCTTCGTGCCGTGGACGACAGTGAGGGTGTGGGGAGCGCCCCATTCTTCCCTGACGGTGATGCCGTCGCGCAGCAATCGATAGCGGTAGCTCAACCCGGTCTTGTCGGTATCAAGCTGAGTTGTCCAAAAACGGTCACCCACGGGGTGCATGGTCAATGCTCCCGTGGGTGAATCCTGTATTTCTATCGCCAACTGTTCTCCACAGTCAGCTTTATATTCAATGTTAAATGTCAGTTTGCTTTTCATGGTGAGGGTGGTAGGTTATCCACATTTGGAGGTGCCGCACGAGGTGCATATCAGGCAGCCCTCCTGGTAGATCAGGGTCTCCTGGCCGCAGTTGGGACACTTCTGGCCCGATGCCTTGGTGCCGTTAGGCAGGTATTTCTTGAGCGCGCGTTCAACGCCCATCTTCCATGTGTTGATTGACTGGCTGTTGAGCTCGAGTCCGCCTACGAGCTTGAGCACCTGGTCGATAGGCATGTCGTAGCGTAGTACGCCCGAAATGAGCTTGGCATAGTTCCAGTACTCGGGGTTGAACTTGTCGCTGAGGCCCTCGATGGTGGTCTTGTGGCCGCGCTTGTTGATGAACTGGAAGTCGTAGCGCTTGTTGCCGTTGGCGTCGATGGCCTTGATAATCTTGCCGTGGGTGACCGACTTGGGCAGGAACAGGCCGTCCTCATCGTCGGCCAGACCGGTGAAAATCTCGTATGGGGTGCCGTCGAGCAGACCGACGAAGGCAATCCATTTTTCCTTGTTGTTCTGGAAGCGGACGACGTCGGCTTCGAGCTCGATGGGTCGCTTGCCGTAGCGGTTGTGGCGCGAGTTGTTGACGGGTTTCTCTTCTTTCTTCTTCTCGATTGCCACCAGCACGCCCGAACGTGAGCCGTCGCGGTAGACGGTGCATCCTTTGCAGCCACATTTCCAGGCTTCCATGTACAGGCGGTTGACGAGTTCCTCGCTTACATCGGCGGGCAGATTGATGGTCACCGAGATTGAGTGGTCGACCCACTTCTGGACGGCGCCCTGCATCTTGACTTTCTCGAGCCAGTCGATGTCGTTGCTGGTGGCGCCGGCATAGGGTGAGCGGGCTACGAGCTCCTTGAGCTCTTCCTCGGTGTAGTTGTCCTTGACCTCGATGTTGTTGACCTTCATCCAGTCGACAAACTTGGGGTGGTAGACGATGTATTCCTCGAAGGCGTCGCCTGTATCGTCGACATAGTCAACGCGCACGGCGGTGTCGTTGGGGTTGACCTTGCGGCGGCGTTTGTAGACGGGCAGGAACACAGGCTCGATGCCCGATGTGGTGCGTGTCATGAGGCTGGTGGTGCCGGTGGGTGCTATTGTCAGGCACGCGATGTTGCGGCGGCCATGCTTGCACATGAGCTCATAGAGCTCGGGATCCTGTTCTTTGAGGCGCAGGATGTAGGGGTTGTTTTTCTCGCGCTCGGAGTCGTATATCTCGAAGGCTCCGCGCTCGGCGGCCATGTTGACCGACGAACGGTAGGCGGCGAGAGCTATGCGGCGGTGAATGTCGGCCGAGAATACGGTTGCCTCGGGGGTACCGTATTTCAGACCCATGGCGGCCAGCATGTCGCCCTCGGCGGTGGTGCCTACGCCAGTGCGGCGCCCCTTGAGGGTCTTGGTGCGTATCTTGTTCCACAGGTTGCGCTCGGCGCTCTTGACCTCCTCGGTCTCGGGGTCGCTGTCGATTTTCTGAAGTATGGTGTCGATTTTCTCCATCTCCAGGTCGATGATGTCGTCCATGATGCGCTGTGCCTTGGCTGTGTGCAGGGCCAGCTTGTCATAGTCGAACCGCGCCTGTGGGGTGAACGGGTCTATTACATAAGAATAGAGGTTGATGGCGAGCAGACGGCAGCTGTCGTAGGGGCAGAGCGGAATCTCGCCGCAGGGGTTGGTCGATATGGTCTCGAAGCCGAGGTCGGCATAGCAGTCGGGCAGTGCCTCGCGGGTGATTGTGTCCCAGAAGAGCACGCCGGGCTCGGCCGACTTCCACGCGTTGTGGATGATCTTTTCCCATATCGATTTGGCGTCGACCTCCTTGGTGACTGACGGATTGTCGGACTTGATGGGGTACTGCTGTATGTAGGGTGTGCCCTCGGCGGCGGCTTTCATGAAATCGTCGTCGATGCGCACCGAGACGTTGGCGCCTGTTATCTTGCCCTCGGTCATCTTGGCGTCGATGAATGCCTCAGAGTCGGGGTGCTTGATGCTGACGGTGAGCATCAGTGCGCCTCGGCGTCCGTCCTGTGCCACCTCGCGGGTCGAGTTGGAGTAGCGCTCCATGAACGGCACCAGACCGGTCGATGTGAGGGCCGAGTTCTTGACCGGCATCCCTTTGGGGCGTATGTGCGAGAGGTCGTGACCCACGCCGCCGCGGCGTTTCATGAGCTGAACCTGTTCCTCGTCGATGCGTATGACGCCGCCATACGAGTCGGGGTGTCCGTCAAGACCTATGACGAAGCAGTTGGAGAGCGAACCTACCTGCAGGTCGTTGCCGATGCCCGACATGGGGCTGCCCTGAGGCACGATATATCTGAAGTCCTTGAGGTAGCCGAACACCTCGTCGTGACTCATGGGGTTGGGGTACTTCTCTTCGATACGTACGACCTCAGAGGCTATGCGGTGGTGCATGTCGTCGGGGGTGAGTTCGTAGTAGTTGCCGAATGAGTCTTTGAGCGCGTATTTGCTTACCCACACGCGGGCTGCAAGTTCGTCACCGTCAAAGTATTTTAGCGTCGCGGCGTACGCTTCGTCATAAGTGTAAGTTTTCTTTTCCATCGAGATTGGCTGAAATATTCGGGTGCAAAGTTTTAAAAAAAATGTGTCCTGTGCAATACCCCGTGCAAGAATGTTGATAACTTCTTTTTTAACATAAATTTTCAAATCGGCTCTAAAAAATTTCAGTATCTTTGCACGCATTATGAAACAGGGATTTGATAATGACAAGTATCTGAAGATACAATCTGAGCACATACAGGAACGTATCGCTCAGTTCGGTAACAAACTCTATCTTGAGTTGGGTGGTAAACTCTTTGACGACTATCATGCGAGCCGCGTGTTGCCCGGGTTTCAGCCCGACAGCAAGCTGAAGATGCTCAGCAAGCTGCGCGACCAGGCCGAGATCGTGATTGTGATCAGCGCGCTCGATATCGAGAAGAACAAGGTGCGCGGCGACCTCGGCATCACATACGATGAGGATGTGCTGAGACTGCGCAAGGAGTTCATGAACCGCGGCTTCCTCGTCAGCTCGGTGTGTGTCACCCACTACAACGGCCAGAAGAGTGCCGACGCTTTCCGCGCCAAGCTCGAGCGCCTGGGCATCACGGTCTACTATCATTATACTATTGAGGGGTATCCCAACAACGCCGACCTTATAACGTCGGACGACGGTTTCGGTCTCAACGACTATATCAAGACAACACGTCCGCTCGTCATCGTGACCGCCCCCGGCCCCGGCAGCGGCAAGATGGCCGTGTGTCTGAGCCAGCTGTACAATGAGCACAAGCGCGGTATCGAGGCCGGATATGCCAAGTTCGAGACGTTCCCCGTGTGGAGCCTGCCGCTGAAGCATCCTGTAAACATCGCCTATGAGGCCGCGACCGCCGACCTTAACGACGTCAATATGATCGACCCGTTCCACCTCGAGGCTTACGGCAAGGTGGCAATCAACTACAACCGCGACATCGAGATTTTCCCGGTGCTCGACGCGCTGTTCGAGGGCATCTACGGCACCAACCCCTACAAGTCGCCTACCGACATGGGTGTCAACATGGTCGGTTTCTGCATCAATGACGACGAGGTGTGCTGTGACGCGTCGCGCAACGAGATCATACGCCGCTATTTCACCGCGCTGAACAATATGGCCAACGGTGACGGCAATGAGGCCGAGGTGAACAAAATCTCGCTGCTGTTCAAGCAGGCCAATATCGACATATCCTACCGCCGCTGCATCAAGGCCGCGCGAGAGCGTGCCGAGGCTTCGGGACGTCCGTGCTCGGCCATAGAGCTGTCTGACGGCACTATTATCACGGCCGAGACCAGCGAGCTGCTGGGTCCGTCGTCTGCATTGATACTCAACGCGTTGAAGCATCTCGCCGGCATCGAGCACGAGATTAAGCTCATACCCCAGGAATTTATCGAGCCGATACAGCACACCAAGCTCACCTATCTCAAGGGCCGCAATCCGCGCCTGCACAGCGACGAGGTGCTCGTGGCGCTGTCGGTGCTCAGCACGCGCGACGACCGCTGCCGCCGTGCTCTCGAGGTGTTGCCGCTGCTCGACGGGTGTCAGATGCACTCGACGGTGATGCTCGGCGAGGTCGACCATAAGATTTTCAAGCGCCTCGGTGTAGGCCTCACATGTGACCCCGCTAAAAAGGCATGAATATGGAACTCAACGACTACTGGACGTCACGACGCACAGTGCGCCGATACACCGACCGCCACGTGAGCGACGAGTTGCTCGACACAATGCTCAGTCAGGCCGCACACGCGCCCACGACGGGTAACATGCAGCTGTACAGTGTTATAGTGTCGCGCAGTGACGACGAGAAGAAGGCTCTCGCGCCGGCCCACTTCAACCAGCCCCAGGTGACGGGGTGTGACGTGGTGCTGACATTCTGCGCCGACCTTAACCGCTTCACCCGGTGGTGTGAGGAGCGCGATGCCGACCCGTGCTATGACAACCTGCAGTCGCTCGTTGCGGCGGTGCTCGATACGGCATTCTTCGCTCAGCAGTTCAACACCATCGCCGAGCTGAACGGCCTGGGTTGCTGCATGCTCGGAACCACTACCTACAATGCCGACATGATTGCGCGCACGCTCAATCTGCCGCGCCTGGTGTTGCCGGTCATCACGCTCACGGTAGGCTATCCGGCCGAGACTCCCGACGACTGCGGCCGTCTGCCCGTCGGGTCGTTCATCCATCGCGGCGAGTATCATGACTACACGCGCGAGGATATTGACCGCCTGTATGCCGAGAAAGAGGCGCGCGACGACAGCCGCCGGTTTGTAGCCGAGAACGGCAAGCAGACACTTGCTCAGGTGTTCACCGACGTGCGCTACCCCCGGGCCAACAACGAGCACTTCTCAACCACTCTCGTCGACTTCGTCAAGCAGATGCTTTACAACTGATTATAAAACGCATAAATATCAACGGCGGCTGTGATACTGTTCGGGTCACAGCCGCCGTTATTTTCTAATCAATGAAGTGTGAGCTCGATTAATCCCTCGTTACTGCATAAAGCACAAAATTCATTTAATACCTCTAATGCAGATTTTTCATCGATGAATTTTTCTATGCCTACTGAATAGAGTACAATGATACTCTCACCTTCTTTGAGGATAGTAGATGTATGGTTTTTGGTCGCAAATTCTTTTTTATTGATCACTTCTGTTTTCCACCACCACGGACATTCCTTGGGTTTTATTTCCAGGAAAAATAGAAATTTTGATTCTGCTGCCTCTTCTTCAACGAAAGTTGAAAGATTTGTACGAACACTTTTATCACTTTCAAAGAAACCGGTATCTGAAAATTGGAATATGCTGAGAGCATACTCAATATTATTTTCTGGATTTACTTTTGTGCCTAAATAGTATTCATAGAGATAAGTGTATAAATAATCCCATGCCCATGTGCCACTGCTGATCTTTTTAGGAGCTCCGTTAGAGAAGTGTTTGTATCCTTCAACAAAGGGAAAGTCTAATTTATTACCGATAAATCTTACAATATCCATCATTCTCTTCTGATAGGCATAAATAATTCTATGTGCCTTTCTAACATCACATAATGCTTGCCGAATAGACTCTATATTTCCCATGAAAAATGATTTGTTTTTAGTGGTATGCAAAGTTGATAAAAATTACTAAATGTGCCAGATTGAGAAAAAACAGTCACTGTTTTAGAATTAAGGGGACAATGTGTGAGTGTATTTACCCACTCAATATCAAAAAATCCGTGAATTTCAAAAGCATTAATAATGTCAGAAAGCAGTCTTTTTATATGAGCGGGGTAATCATTCTCAAATTGCTTTGAAATTGCATGTAAAAGATTAAACCAACTTGCACAAAATACGGTAAAAGAATCGTTACCTATTTTTAAAACTTGTTCTGCTAAACTTATATTGCCACCTAATGCCAAGACAACTAATTTGTGCCCATCATCTGAATAGGAATTACGATATGCAATAATTTCATTCTGCCATTGTTCGCGATATTGCCCACCGTCATCACTCCGTTTCGCCTCAACTATAATATTGTAATATTCAGTCACAATAAGGACATCCGGCTCTACCAATTTTGAATTAGTTGTATTATTGCTGTCCCAATGTTCCCAAAAGCGAATATCTAATACATCACCTATCTCAATAGGAAAAGAATTACATATACCGCATGCATCTTTCAAAATTGAGGACAAAATATCAGATGGAAGGTATTGTAATAAGCCTATTACTGAAGATGTTAGGGTGTCTTCAGACGGTTTAAAAGTCGGGTCTACGAAAGATGCTTTTAATTTCTTATGTAATAAGGCTTGTAGCATTTTACAAAAAAAGTAAAATCAGACTAATCTTTCTCATTATTTTGCGACAAACTATAAAATGTAAAACTCGTGGGGGTTAGATGTGGTCGAGGGCTTGGGAGAGGTCGGCGAGGATGTCGTCGATGTGCTCGGTGCCGATGCTGAGGCGCACGGTGGCTGGGGTGATGTTCTGCTCGGCGAGCTCGGCGTCTGACAGCTGTGAGTGGGTCGTCGAAGCGGGGTGTATAACGAGGCTCTTGACGTCGGCCACGTTGGCGAGCAATGAGAACAGTCGCAGGTTGTCGATGAACCGCCATGCCTCCTCGCGTCCGCCGGTGAGCTCGACGGTGAAGATGCTGCCGGCGCCGTTGGGGTAGAGCTTGTTGTAAAGCGCGTGGTCGGGGTGCCGGGGCAGCGACGGGTGGTTGACATGTTTTACTTTGGGGTGGCGGCTGAGGTAGTCGACTACTCGCAGGGCGTTCTCGACGTGGCGCTCGACGCGCAGCGACAGTGTCTCGACGCCCTGCAGGATGATGAACGCGTTGAAGGGCGAGATGGCGGCGCCGGTGTCGCGCAGGACGACGGCACGCGCGCGGGTGACGAACGCGGCTTGCCCGGCAACGTCGGCAAAGACGGCTCCGTGATAGTTGGGGTCGGGCTTGGCGATGGTGGGGTACTTGTCGGCGTTGGCTTTCCAGTCAAATTTTCCACCGTCGACGATTATGCCGCCGAGGCTGGTGCCGTGGCCGCCGAGGAATTTGGTGGCCGAGTGAATGACTATGTCGGCGCCGTGCTCGATGGGGCGCATGAGGTAGGGTGTGCCGAATGTGTTGTCGACCATCAGAACAATATTATGACGGTGAGCTATCTCGGCAAGGCGGTCGAGGTCGGTGACGTCACAGTTGGGGTTGCCGAATGTCTCGACGAACAGCACTCGGGTCTCGGGGCTGATGGCGGCCTCGACGGCGTCAAAGTCGCGTATGTCGACAAATGTGTGGCTGATGGCGCGCTGTGTGAGCGTGTTGGCGATGAGGTTGGATGTGCCGCCATAGAGGTTGTTGGCGGCGAGGATATGGTCGCCGGGCAGCAGGATGTTCTCGAGTGCCACGATGATGGCTGCGGCGCCGCTGGCTACGGCCAGTGCTGCCACGCCGCCCTCGAGAGCGGCGATGCGCTCCTCGAGTACGCCCTGGGTGGGATTGGTGAGGCGTCCGTATATGTTGCCGGGGTCTTTGAGCGAGAACCGGTCGGCGGCGTGCTGTGAATCCTTGAATACATATGACGTCGTCTGGTATATGGGGACGGCGCGCGCGTCGGTCGCCGGGTCGGGGTTTTCCTGGCCTACATGCAGCTGCAGGGTCTCGAAATGGTAGTTGTTGGTGCTCATATCAGTATAAGTTATATTGTTTTCTGATGACAAAGATAGTGGTTTTGTAAATGTAATTCCAATAAAATTTGTAATTATAGAATAATGTACTATCTTTGTCGGGCGGTATAGTGGCTATTTCTTTAAACGCGGCCATTTACTATGCTATGACAAAATATTATTCGGTCACATTATTATATAGCGAAATATGAACGTGCCTGCCAAGCCTCAGCAACTGCTCGATGAGATTGATATCAGAATACTTTGTGAATTGCAGTCGAACGCGCGCCTTACCAACAAGGAGCTCGCGGCTAAGATTCACCTGTCGACCACCCCGACGTTCGAGCGTGTGAAGCGGCTTGAACGCGAGGGCTACATTTCAAACTATGTGGCGGTGCTTGATGCCGACAAACTCGACTGTGGTTTCGTGGCATTTTGCTTCATAAAGATGAAACAGCACACCTACCAGAACAGCATGCGCATCATGGAGGCTGTCAAGGATATACCCGAGATTGTGGAGTGCTACAACATCTCGGGCGAGTATGACTTCCTGCTGAAAATCTATACCCGCGACATGAAGTCATACCAGAAGTTCATACTGCGCATCCTGGGCGACATCGACTGTATCGGGTCACTGAACAGTTCGTTCGTGCTGGGGTCGGTTAAGAACACCCACACCATACCGTTGCTGGGGTCTTAGAAGTCGACCGTGAGCCTGACGTTGATCTGACGGCGGGTGAGGTAGTTGGGCACGGCATACTGCATGTTGTTGACGTCGGTTACCCAGTAATATGAGCTCACGTTGGTGATGTCGAGCAGGTTGAACACGTCGACGCCCAGCCATGCCTCCTTGACGAGACGCTGAAGCTGTGTACGCGCGCCGCCGTCGCGCGGCTGCTGGATGAGCGCGTAGCTCAGACCGATGTCGACGCGGCGGTAAGAGGGCATCCTGAAGTAGCCCTTGTCGCGGCTGCCGCGCGGCGGGGTGACGGGCAGGCCGTCGCTGAGAATACCGCGCAGGCTGAATTTGAGCCGCGGTATCCTGGGGAAATAGTCGGTGAAATAGAGCGCGAGATTATAGCGGCGGTCGGTGGGGCGGGGTACGTGTACGCCGTTGAGCAGCTCGTCGGTTTTCATCAGCGAGAAACTTATCCACGAGTCGGTGCCGGGCACGAACTGTCCGAACAGCTTCATGTCGAGACCCATGGTGTAACCGTTGGTGAGGTTCTCGCCCGTATAGACGAGTTTGAGGTTGTCAATCTCGTAGGGTATCAGGTTGTTGAGCTTCTTGTAGTAAGCCTCGCCCGACAGTTTGAACGGACGGTTGAAGGCTCTGAACGTGTAGTCGCCGCCGACGATGAAGTGGATGCTTTGCTGTGATTTGATGTTCTTGTTGAGCTGTATGGTGGCGTTGTTGAACTCGTCGGCCACAGCCATGCGGTACTCTTTGTAGAACGGTGACTGGTAGTATAGGCCCACGGCGCCGCGCAGTGTCCAGCTGTTGTTGCGTGCCGGTATGAAGGCGACGTTGACGCGCGGGCTCACAAGGAACTCGTTGTTGAAATCCCAGTAAGAAAATCTGAGGCCGCCGTTCAGAACCCAGTAGCCGGCATCAGTGTTGAGGCGCAGCGCATCCTGAACGAACGCGCCGACGCGGTTTGACCCGAAGTCCTGGCGCGAGGTGAGCGAGTATATGAGCTGCAGCCGGTCGGGCACCTCGGGCAGCGAGAAGCCGGCCGAGTCGCGGCGTTCCCACTCGCGGGTGCGGTCAAACACACTCTCGTGGCTGAAGTTGAGGCCGTAGCTGATGTTGTGATTGCTGAGGCCCAGGTGGCCACGGGCGCCTATCGACATCACCGACATCTTCAGGCGGTTGCGGGCATGTTCGTGATAGCGGCCAACACCGAGCTCGCCGCCTATGGCCTCGCCGCCGTCGCCGCTGCCGCTCGTGCCGGCCTGGTCGAGCCAGTACTCGCCCTGTATGTCATACGATACGAGCTCGTTGGTGAGGTAGCCCGACGCGAGCAGGGTCAGTGACTTTGACCGCGAGTGGGTGTAGGTCAGCGACAGCGCGCCGAAATAGGTCTCGAATCGGTCTTTCTCCTGACCGTCAAAAAACACTTTGAACTGTTTGGCATCGGTGGCCAGGCCGAACGATGTGACACGGCTCACGGGGGTGAACCTGTAGTTGTTGATGGCGATATTGCCCAGCAACGACGCTTTCCAGCGATCAGACATGCGCAGGGTCATGCTCGTCTGGTAGTCGAAGAAGTTGGGGTCGTACTCGCCCTTCGAGTCCATCGAGCCGAGCAGACTCGACGTGGTCTTGTAGCGCAGGCCGTGAAGCTGGCTGAACCGTTTTGAGCCTGTGCCGATGGCGAGGCTGCCGCCCATGAGGCTGAGTGATGCCGAGCCTTCAAGAGCCTCGGGCTCGCGGTATGTGATGTCGAGCACCGACGACATCTTGTCGCCATACTCGGCCCCGTAGCCGCCCGTCGAGAAGCCGATGGCGCCCACGAGGTTGGGGTTGATGATGCTGAGGCCTTCCTGCTGTCCCGAGCTTACGAGCTGTGGCCGGTAAACCTCGATGCCGTTGATATAGACACTGTTCTCGTCGTATGTGCCGCCGCGCACCGAGTACTGGGACGACAGCTCGTTGCTCTGACTCACACCGGCCATTGTCTGAATCAACGACTCGACGCTGCCGCCGGTGGGGTCGCCGGCGAGTTTGTAGCTGTCGCTGCTGATTGATTGCATCTGGCCGGTCTGCTTCCTGAAGTCGGTCACCTCGACGGCATCGAGCTCGTGAGACGTCGACATCATCTTGACGTTGAGCGTAATGTCGCCCTGCGGTTCAATCAGTTCGCGCTTTACCTCGCGGTAGCCTATACAGGTGAATATGACACGTATGGTGTCGTTCTCGGGGACGCTGAGCTTGTAACCGCCGTCAAGTCCCGAGTTGGTGCCGATGGCGGTGCCGGCAATGCGCACGGTGACAAATTCGATCGGCTTGTTATCCCGGTCGGTCACCTTGCCGTGAATTGATATCTGGGCGTGGCCGGGCAACACCGCCGCCACCAATAATATTATAGTATAAAGAAGTTTCATCATACATATAACGGCAGTTTCAAAATTAAATTATAATTTTGTGACAGGTTTATCTCTATTTATTCACATGGCCGATAACTCTGACATACTTGTGGCTTTTGACCTGGACGACACTTTGTATAAGGAGTGTGAGTATGTCAGGTCGGGCTACCGGTATGTGGCGCGACGGCTGGCACGCGAGCTGCGCGTCCCGGCCGAGGGTCTGCTCGAGATTGTGGAGTCTGACAATGTGGGGGGGCGACATCCGTTCGACGTGCTGTTTGAATACACCGACGGCAACGTGTCGGTTGAGCGTATGGTCGGGATGTACCGCGAGCACGTACCGTTCATTACGTTGCCCGACGTGTCGGCCGACTGTCTCGTGCGCCTGGCGTCGGCCGGGTGTACACTCGCCCTGATAACCGACGGCCGCCACACGGGGCAGTGGAACAAGATCAGGGCGCTTGCCATCGAGCGCTATATCGACGGCCGCCTCATCAGTGTCTCGGCCGACATCGGCGCCGATAAGACTCTCCCCTTGCCCTGGGAGCGCATGCAGGAACTCACCCCGGGCTGCACCCGGCGATGGTACATCGGCGACAATCCGCTCAAGGATTTCCATCACCCCAATCTCATGGGCTGGAACACGGTCATGCTGCGCGACGACGGCCGCAACATCAAGACCCAGCATGTAGACCTGCCCGAGTCATACAGGGCCCGTTTTGAGATAGATTCACTCGGCGAGCTGCCGCCGCTCGTCACGGGGTGAAAAAAATTTTTTCACCCTCGGTGCAACTATTTGCAACTTCGTGCGTCATATTCATCGAACGTTCAGATTGATCAATGAGTAACAAGTCACAACGTACGCAGCTATTTGACATCATCCTGTCACAGTATGGCCCGATGGTGTCTAAGATATGCTATATGTATGGCTGTGACTCGGAGCAGCGCAAGGACTTGTACCAGGAGTGTATGGCCAACGTGTGGCAGGGGCTCAGGTCGTTCCGCGGTGACTCGAAGCTGTCGACGTGGCTCTACCGCACGTGTATCAACACCTGCATCACCTCCTACCGGCGCAACAGTGTGCGTTCGACCGTGCCGCTCGACACCGAGGCCATGATCGCGGCCGACGATGACAGTCGCGGTGACAAACTGCGCGAGATGTACAGCCTCATATCCCAGTTGTCGCCCGTTGAGCGAGCTATCATCATGATGTGGCTCGACGAGAAGAACTATGACGAGATAGGCGAGGTGACCGGCATGACCCGCAACACCGTGGCCTCGCGCATAAGGCGCATCAAGGCCAAACTCATTGAACGTGCCAACGGATAACGCTTATATAAATAAGTCAATATATATTATGGATTTAGATGATTTGAAAAGAACATGGCAATCGCAGAATGAGCGAATCGACAAACTCGAGGAGCAGAATCAGCGTCTGCGTGAACGCATGCGCCGCAACTCGCTCAGCGGTCATCGTGAAAAATTGCTCAATACCTACCTTATATTCATCATCACCACTGTCGTGATGATACCTTTCAGCCTGCTGGTACTGCCCGAGATATGTATTGACGGCATTATCACCTACATGCTGGCTGCCTACTTTGTCGTGATGGGGGTGGCCAATGCCTGGGTGTGGTCGCTCATAAGGCGCATCGACCCGGCCAATCAGACCGTGTGTGAGAACCTGCAACGGGTTGTCAACGTCCAGAGTACGCGCCGTGTCATCAAGATATGCTCCATACCGCTCGTACTGGTGACGATGGGCGTGTTGCTGTACCATCTGCGCCCGATTGAGGGCTGTCTCGAAGGCGGCATCGCCGGCGGTATTGTCGGTGGCATCGTAGGCTACCGTCAGGATTGCAAAATCAGGAAGATGCTGCGCGAGATGCGGGCCGACCTTGAAGATGCACTGAGTGAAAATTAGATATAATACTTATATAAAACACCACCCGGGGGCCGACAGCGCGTGTAGCGTAGCCGGCCCCCAAATCTTACAATTATTTTTTAGCGGTTAAATCTGAATCTTATAGGTAGTGTGTACCAACAGTTTACGGGCTCACCATTCATAACTGCCGGAATCCAGTTGTCAAGAAGTGAGGCTACCCGGATTGCTTCTTGGTCAAGCAACGGATGAGCTTTCCTGACTGCTCGTACTGAGTCTACTTTACCCGTACTTAGAATTACAAATTGTAAGAGCACGGTTCCTTCGATACTGTCTTCGACGCATAGTTGGGGGTAAACAAGATTATTCTCCAGAAAACTTCTGAGTGAGTCTTCTCCACCTGGATAATAAGCGATAGTAAAGCCATTAAAGTATAGTGGATAAGAGTCATCGTCATCTTTGGGCTGTTTGGATTGAGCCGTAGCTATCGAGACCACTAAAGCGGCACAAACTATTTGAAGTAATCTATTTATCATATTATTAATCTATTATCGGCAAAGATATGAAAAATATTATTAAGAGAGGGTTTGCGGGCGTTAAAAATTTGTTGTAATTTTGCACTGCAATTCACAAAGAGTTGCGTTGTCAATGACCAATACTGCATCAATAGAAATAGCTTCGTCGCCCCGCGTGCCTAACTGGGGCTTTCTTGAGAGCTGGAAAAGCACTGCTCCAAGTGTGATGCCTCGATAACGGGGAAGCGGCTGATGGCCGCAGGCATCACTTAAAATCCATTATACATTTCATCTAAAATTTCATCCTAATGAACAATCTTAGATTGCTCACAGGGTTGCTTGTCGCGGCCCTGTCGGGGTGTGGCGTGTGCGCGGCAGGCAACGAGGGGCAGGTCATGTCGATCGAAGACCTCTTTGTCGTCGCCGAGTCTAACAGCACGCAGTTGCGCCCCAGTTTCTCGACCGAGGCCGAAGCCGAGTGTGAGCTAAGCGTGGCACGCAGCGGCCGTTTGCCCGACATCAATGCTAACCTGTCAGTGAGCTACATTGGCGACGGCTTCATAACCCGACGCGACTTCTCGGGTTACGAGAAAGCGCCGATACCTCACTTTGGCGAGGGTATTGGAGTGAATATCACGCAGCCGCTGTATGCCGGCGGAGCCATCACGGCCGGCATCGAGATGGCCGAACTGAAACTCACGGCATCACGATATGCCACCGAGCTGCAGCGCGACAACATACGCTTTCAGCTCGCGGGCTACTATCTCGACCTGTACAAGTGTACCAACCTGCGCACGGTTGTCGAGGGTAACCTCGCCCGGGCACGCAAGGTGTTGGCCGACATGACGGCACGCTATGAGCAGGGCGTGGCTATACAGAACGACATCACGCGCTATGAACTGCTCATATCCAATCTCCAACTTCAGCTCGTGAAGCTCGACAACACGATCGACATACTCAATACCAATCTTGTAGTCACGGCCGGACTGCCTGCCGGCACCCGTATCGTCCCCGACGAGACTATACTCGACCGTTCGCTGCCGTCTGACGGCGAGGGCTGGTGGCAGCAGGAGGCCGCCGTCAACGCTCCGTCAATCAAACTGGCGCGCTCGGGTGTGGACATAAGCCGCAAGGCAGAGGCTATCACGCGCAGCGAGCGCCTGCCCAAAATAGGGCTGCAGGCCGGCTGGACTCTCGAGGGCCCGATACTTGTCGAGGTGCCGCCTATAGACCGCAATCTCAGCTACTGGTATGTAGGGGTGGGAGTCAGCTACAATGTGTCATCGCTTTTCAAGACCGGCAAGTCGATGGCCAGGAGCCGTGCTGCCACGCGTGTGGCGCTCGACAGGCTCGATGCCGCGGTCGAGAGCGTGAGCCTGGGGGTCAGGGCCGATTATATAAAGTATCTCGAGGCCTATGAGGAGCTCAAGACTCAGACCAAGAGCGTTGAACTCGCCGACCGCAATTACAATACCATCTCTACGCGCTACATGGCCGACATGGCGCTGATCACCGACATGCTCGACGCCGCCAACTCCAGGCTCGATGCCGAGCAGCGTCTCGTCAATGCGCGCATCGACATTATTTACTATTATTACAAACTATTATTTACAACAGGAAAGATATGAATCACCGCAGCAAAAAGATTCTCTCATATATAGTTACAGTTATTGTTATCGTGGTGGCCGCGTTGTGGGCCGGCAGCAGGTTAGTTCATCCGGGTGATGTCGAGTTTACCGACAATGCTCAGGTAAGGCAGCAGATTGTGCCCGTCAACAGCCGCGTGCAGGGTTATATCAAGGCTATATGCTTTGACGAGTTCGAGCCGGTGAAGAAAGGCGACACGCTGGTGATTATCGACGATGCCGACATGAGGCTGCGTGTGGCTCAGGCCGATGCCGATTACCGCACGGCTCAGGCCGGCCGCGACGTCGTGAGCCGCAGTGTGGGCGTGGCGTCGGCCAATGTCGCTGTCACCGATGCGTCGATCGAGGAGGCCCGCGTGCTGATGGAGCAGTCGGCAGTCGATTTGGGCCGCTATTCAAAACTGCTTGAACAGGATGCCGTGACCCGGCAGCAGTATGACGGCGCCCGCACCGACTATGAGACCAAGAAAGCCCGCTATGAGATGCTGGCCCGCCAGCGCTCGGCAAGCCGCTCGGTGGTCGACGAGACACGTCAGCGCATGAGTCAGAGCGACGCCGGTGTCGAGCTTGCCTCGGCACTGCTCGAGACCGCACGCCTTAACCTGTCCTACTGTGTCATCGTGGCGCCGTGTGACGGCTACGCCTCGCGCAAGGAAGTACAGGCGGGACAGCTCGTGCAGCCCGGCCAGACGTTGCTTGACATCGTCGACTCGGGCGACGTGTGGGTCGATGCCAACTACAAGGAGACCCAGCTCAAGCACATCAATCCCGGCAGCCAAGTCGAGATAAAGGTCGACGCCATCCCCGGCGTGGTGTTCAACGGGCGTGTGCGTTCCATATCCAAGGCCACCGGGGCGTCGCTGTCGCTGTTGCCGCAGGATAATTCGGCCGGCAACTTCGTCAAGGTGCGCCAGCGCGTGCCTGTACGTATCGAGTTCACGGCCGATAATGACCCCGAGGCGATGCAGCTGCTGCGCGCCGGGCTGAATGTTGAGTGTGAAGTGAAATACTGATTATGGCTGAATGGAATCAACCGCCGGGCAAATTTGACATTCCCGACGTGCCCGACTTCGTGCCGCGCCGGCTCAAGCCGTGGCTGTTCATAGTCTTTGTTCTCATCATCCAGTTCTCGGGCGGACTCTATCTCGCGGCCGCCTCAGACATGGTGGGAACCACCGGGCTGATGCAGGAGGATATCCTCATGGCGGGTTATGCCTCGCTGATAGGCCTGGCAATCAACTTCGCGGTGATGTTCCGCGTCAAGTTCCGGTTCTCGACACGCACACAGCTGCTGGTGGCGTGCATGGTTCTCATCGCGGCCAATCTCGTTTGCACCCACACCGACTCGGTGCCTGTGCTCGTGGCCACCTGTTTCGTGGCCGGATGGTTCAGAATGCAGGCCACGCTGGCATGTAACTCGACCATACAGCTGTGGCTCACCCCGGTGCGCGACATGTCGATATTCTTCTGCTACGTGTATATCATTGTCGACAGCGTGATACAGCTGAGCGGTATTGCCTCGGTCTATGCCGCGTTCTTCCACAGCTGGGAGTACATGCAGTGGGTGATGACACTGTTGCTCGCGCTGCTTATGGTGGCGGTGATGATACTCGTCAGGCCCGTACGCCCCCACATGTACATCCCCCTGCTCGGTATCGACTGGATAGGCGGCCTGCTGTGGGCCGGCTTCATGCTGTGTTTTACGTTCGTGTGTGTCTACGGCAACTTTTACGACTGGTGGGATGCGCCCGAGATATGCCGCGCGACCGTCATCGGGGCTGCGTGCCTGGCCGTCAACCTGTGGCGCGCGACGTTTCTGCATCATCCCTACATCTCGTTCGCGGCGATGCGCAATCCCAACGTCATCCGCGCCACGTGTGTCTATCTCGCGTTCTTCACCGCGATTGCTACCGAGCATGTGTTTGAGCACTCATACGCCATCAACGTGCTGGGGTTTGACGAGACCAACGTCATTGACCTGAACTGGTATGTATTCGCGGGCATCATCGTGGGCTGCGGGTTCACCTACCTGACGTTTGCCCGGCGCAAGTGGCGTTACAAGACCATGACGGCGATAGGGTTCGCGCTGTTAGCCGTGTATCTTGCCTGGTTCTATTTCACGATCGATTATGGCATTGAGAAGGAGATGCTGTTTATCCCGTTGTTCTTCAGGGGAATGGCGTCGGTGATTATCTCGATAGTGTTCCTGACGTCGATTGTTCAGAGCGGTCTGCCGTTCCTGGTGTTTCCACAGGCGCTCACCATTAACGGTTTCACCGGCGCGGTGATGAGTGCGACACTCGGGCCGGCGATAATAGGCGAGATACTCAGGCACACGCTGGCCCGGAACGCGGCGCTGCTGGGTGCCGGCCTGACCGACTGCAATGTCGCGGCGTCACACATGCCGCTCGGCGAGCTGTATGGCATCGTGCAGGTTCAGGCCCTCGTGGTGTCGATGAAAGAGATTTATGGCTGGCTGCTCGTGCTGGCGCTGACGGTGCTGTTTGTAATCATTGTGAGCTACGGCCCGCTGAGGCCTCACGCCATCTTCCCCAAGTGGCGCACCATAAGGCGCGTGCTGCGACGCGTCGCCCGCCCGGCCGCATAACGATAGCCGCGACACCTTGTGGATGTCGCGGCTATTGTTTTGTTTAGTGGGTGAATTTCCAGATGACGGCGCCCTTGGCCGGGATGTCGAGGGTGACGGGGCTGTCGGGGGTGAGCTGTCGGGTGGCTTTACGGCCCGTCAGCAGTTCGGTCATCTTGTAGGTCGCGGGCTTGATGCCGAGGTGGTCGAATGAGTGCCCGGGCAGGTTGACGTCGACCGTCACGTCGTTGTCGTCAAAGTTGACCACGATGAGCAGTGTCGAGTCGCCCGTGAGGCTGCGCATGAAGGCATACTGACGGTGGGGATCAAACCGCGGGTTGCTGTAGTTGACATACATGAGGTCGAAGAAGCTGCCCTGTGAGATGGCGCGCTCGGTGTTGCACAGGGTGAGCACGCGGCTGTAGATGTCGCGCAGCTGTTTCTCCTGGGGGTGAAGCCTGGCGGTGTTCCACTTGCCGTTGTTGTTCCAGCGTGTGAGCGTGTCGAGACTCCAGTAGTCGAAGATGGTGGTGCGGCCGTCGCGTCCGCTGTAGCCCTCGGCATCGAGAGCCTGCTCGCCCAGTTCCTGACCCATGTATATCATCATCGGGCCGGTGCCTATCATCGCCGACACCACGAGCGAGGGCACGACGCGCGACGGGTCGCCGGCATACTGGGGCGAGCCGAACCGCTGTTCGTCGTGGTTCTCGAGGAAGTTGAGCATGTGGCGCGACAGCCCGTCGACACTCTGCCAGCAATTGGTGATGGTGGCGGCCGAGTGGTTGTGACACTCGACGGCGCGGAGGGTGTCATAGAGGTTGACTTTGTCGTACAGGTAGTCGAACTTGCCGTCGTAGATGTAGCGGCGGTAGATGCCGACGTCATACAGCTCGGCGATAAATTCAATGCCTGGGTTTATCTCCTTGACCTGAGGTATGGCCCACGCCCAGAACTCGACGGGCACCATGTGGGCCATGTCACAGCGGAAGGCGTCGACCCCCTTCGAGGCCCAGTAGCGCAGGATGTCGCGCATCTTGATCCATGTGGGTGGGGTGGGGTGGAAGTGACAGCTGCCGTTGGCCGGGTCGATGCCATAGTTGAGCTTGGCGGTCTCATACCAGTCATACTTGCCGGGGAAGGCTGTGTAGCAGTCGTTGCCCGAGGCCTTGGCCGGGAACTCGATGTAGGCGTCATCGTCGTGGCCCAGGTCGACGTCGACGGGCGCGAACTGCTGGCGCGTGATGTAGTAGAAGTTGTTGGCCGGGCTGAAGAACATGTCGGTGTCGTCGCCGTCGCCGAGGTCGGCGGTACCGGCCGGGGCGGCATCGCTGTGATAGCGGCGCGCCACGTGGTTGGGCACGAAGTCGATGACGACTTTAAGGCCGGCGCGGTGTGTGCGCTCAACGAGCTGTTCAAACTCCTTCATCCTGTCGGGGACGCTCACGGCCAGGTCGGGGTCTATGTCATAGTAGTCGCTGATGGCGTAGGGCGAGCCTGCCTGACCCTTGACCACGTGGGGATTGTCGGGCGTGATGCCGTGGGCCGAGTAGTCGGTGCAGTGGGCGTGCTCGATGACGCCGGTGTACCACACGTGGGTGGCGCCCAGCTCCTTGATTGCCGCCAGGGCGCGGTCGGTGATGTCGTTGAGTTTGCCCGAGCCGTTCTGGGCCAGGGTGCCGTTGTGTACACGGTTGGTATTGGTGTTGCTCCACAGGCGCGGGAGCATCTGATAGATGATTGGTTTGAGGCTGTTGTTCATACAAATGGTGGCAGGGTGTGGTCGAGTTGTTTCAGCGCGTGTCTCATTGAGGCATAGCCGCTTATGAACACCTTGCGTATGTCTTTAAGATTGAAAATGTTGTAGAATGCGATGTCACGCAGCTCGACGGCGAGGTCACACATGGCCATGTCCTCGGCCTGGTTGGCCTTTGACATGAGCTGGAAAGTGCGCATGGCGACGTCCATCATCGAGTTGCCGGCCTTGTCAGACAGCAGGGGGCTGCAGTTGATACCGATGAGGTAGTCACACTTGTCGCGTATGGTCCACGCCGGCAGGTTGTGCAGCACGCCGCCGTCGACATAGCGCGTGCCGTCGATGGTGATGGGGTTGAACACTATGGGTATGCTGCACGACGCGGTCACCACCTTGGCTATCTCGCCGCGGCTGAACTCGGCCGGGACGCCGGCGTCAAAGTCGGTGACACCGATGTAGGTGGGCACGGGCAGCTCTTCAAGCCGGGTGTAGGGCTTGAGGTTGTTGAGCAGGAATTTGCTGAAACGGCTTATCTCGAACAGGCTGCCGCGGCCGTTGATGCGCGCCAGGCTGCTGAATTTCTGCCCGTCAAATATCTTGAGCATGTCGTCGGGCTTCATGCCGGCGGCATAGAGTACGCTGATGACCGAACCGGCGCTGACGCCGGCTATGACATCGGGCTTCAGGCCGGCTTCCTCGAGAGCCTTCAGGGCCCCGGCGTGGGCAAAGCCGCGTGCTCCGCCGCCCGACAGTGCGATGCCGAGCCTGTATTTTCGTGGTGAGTTATTGTCCATAGTAATACAAAGATACAAAAGTAAGTTCAGAATGTCAAAAATCAACATGCCCCGTCCTCAAAAAATCGTGTCATGGGGACGAGGCATGTGTGTGGTAATATGTTTATCGTGTTAATCAGAACAGGTAGGCGGCGGTGATAGTCCAGCAGCGGTTCTTGCCCGAGTAGAGCGAGTCGTGGCCCGAAGCCGACTTGGTGATGCCGATGCCATAGCTGGCGGCTATCTGCACGTGGTTCACGATCTGTACGCCGGCACCGACGTTCCATGCAAAGTCAAATGTCTTGTTGTGCAGGGCTTCGCTAACGTTCTCCTTCGACATCAGGAACGAGAAGTCGGGGCCGGTGGTGATGAACGGGGTCACGATTTTGCCCACGCCGGGCAGCCCGAGTTTGTATTTGAAGTTGACGGGCACGTCGATATAGCTGCGTGTCTTGGTGGTCATCTCGCCCTGTTCGCCGGCAAATTCGACCGAGCGCGCTGCATACAGCACCGAGGCATCAAAGCCCACACCGATCAGGGGCACGGTGAAGTCGGCTATCAGACCGCCCGTGAAACCGGCGCGGTTGTCTGAGCTTACCACATCCTTATTGAACTTGAGCGAGTTGACGGCGACACCGGCCTTTACACCCCATTTGAACTGTGCCTGTGCGGGCACCACTGCCGCTGTAGCGAGAGCAATCACAGCGAGAACTTTTGTGAAGAATTTCATGACGATATATATTTAAATAAGTTACTAACTGCAAAAATAGTTAATTTTAACATAAATACAACACCCCG
This sequence comes from uncultured Bacteroidales bacterium, assembly GCA_947175245.1. GTDB lineage: Bacteria > Bacteroidota > Bacteroidia > Bacteroidales > Muribaculaceae > JAAVFS01. Next base: position 2,759 of record CAMWLW010000008.1, on the reverse strand, counting down.
ATAACCAAAGTTGTTCATTTTATCGCAAAAGCTATTTGCAAACCTCGGTCAAATGGCCTATTTTTGTGACTCTATCAATAAGTATAACCGTTTTAGATATACATTAATATATTATGACACCCCAACAGCATCTGGAACTCGAGGAGAAAGTCGTGGCCATGCTCCGCACGGTCTATGACCCCGAGGTTCCGGTCGATATATACAGCCTCGGCCTCGTTTACAAGATCGATATTGACGACGAGGGCAACCTCAACATCGACATGACCATGACAGCCCCCAACTGCCCGATGGCCGACTTCATTGTCGACGATGCGCGCTACAAGCTCGAGAGCATCGAGGGCCTCAAGAGCGTCACCATCAACATCGTCTTCGAGCCCGAGTGGACCAAAGACATGATGAGCGAGGAAGCCAAACTCGAACTCGGTTTTCTTTGAACCCCTGTGGAGAAGCCCGTCTATTTCATAAGCGACCTGCACCTCGGTGCCACCTACCTCGACAAGCCGCTCGACTATGAGAAGCGTGTCGTCGAGTGGCTGCGCTCCATCGAGGACGATGCCGGCGAGCTCTATCTGCTCGGCGACATACTCGACTACTGGTATGAGTATCACGACGTCGTTCCGCGCGGCTTCGTGCGGTTCTTCGGTCAGATAGCATCGATGGCCGACCGCGGCGTGAAGATAACCTGGTTCATAGGCAACCACGACATCTGGATATTCGACTACCTGCCCAGCGAGCTCGGCATCGAGGTGATCGACGGCGAGCGCGTTGTCGAGATTATGGGCCGGCGCTTTTTTTTGGCCCACGGCGATGCACTCGGCGAGCTGCCCCTCGGGTTCAGGATGATGCGCTCCATCTTCCGCAACAAGTTCTGCCAGTTCCTATTCTCGGCCGTTCATCCCCGCTGGACGGTGTCGTTCGCCCACCGCTGGTCATCCCACTCGCGCAACTACTCGGCCGAGAAGCCTGTCTTTGCCGGGCCCGACCGAGAGCCCTTTGTGGCCTTTGCCGAGGACTATCAGCGCCGCCATGCAGCCGACCCCGTCGACTTCTTTGTGCTCGGTCACCGTCACATCATGCTTGATTATCAGCTCAAAGCCGGTGGCCGTCTCATAGTTCTCGGCGACTGGATTCACCATTTTTCATACGGAAAATGGGACGGCCAAAACTTCGAGCTCGCACAAATTTCTGACAAATTGAACGCCAATAGTTAGTATTTAACAAAATTTCACAAATGGAGTGCTTTTGCACTGAAATTTAAAATATAGTGAATATCAGCCGATTAACTCAATTCTAACCCTCAAAAAAGGCATACATATTATAAAACTATGTTGCATAACATATTTTTTTCTTTGGTAGAGACTGAAAAATGTATGACCTTTGTATCGCAAACCTAAAACAATCTTTTTTACCTTAGAAATTGTACCTATTGGAAACCAATAAAAAGGAACTTCGTGATGAAGTTCCTTTTTATCGTTTATACCCCCGGGCATAAAAATCACCCCCGCCGTGAGCGAGGGTGACAGTGTGTGGTGATAAGGCAAGTATATTTTTCTTGCTCTGACATATCTGATTTTACTTGCAGCAAAATTAATAAAGATAATGATTCATAATGAAAACGAGATCCCGGCTTGTAAAAATGGAAACGTGTTTTGCTTACAGTTAATTAATTCTGTTGAGCTACTGACGCCGTTTACTCTACACGCCATTTTAATTGATACTCCACTTTCAAAATCAAAATATAAATCTTGTATCAGACGTCGGCGATACTTTATCATGGGACGGAAAGATGTTGAGGTGAAACGGCATTTTTCAGGGAAAGCTGAGATGTGAGGTTTAAAATAAAATGCCTTGACATCTATGTCGGCGCCTATACTTATCAAATCATTTTTAGTCGGATTATAATCTATGCCAAACATACCGCCGTACAAATTTATCTGCCACTTGTCGTTAAACCTATGCCTATACATAAATACGAGAAATGCAGGTAACTTGGAACATGTGTTTACCATCACCAACGGGCCTATGCCGAACTGAGTGTTTTTATTGGCTCTTAACATAATCAGTCCCATTGCTATGCCCGAAACTCTTGCGAAACCGCCTTCACTCCATTCACCGTTTATCATTGACATAGCCATTATGGGACGATTGAGTATTTTGGTCTTAAAGGTGGATGTGATACCAACCTGACTCATTAAATGGGTACCATTCAAGTTGATTTCATAGGGGTTATATCCATTACTTAAATCAGACTCTCCAAATGAAACCTCGCATGAAGAGTAACGTGCATTTGCTGTAACAGTAAATTTCTTATTCCTGAAGAACTCATAAGAGGCCCGTGCCGAAAATCCATCTTGGATTGCCCCAAAACCATGATCATACGACATGTTTAAATTAGTTTTCACAAGACCATAGCCCCCTTCACTGACATTTACATCAGCCTGTGTTTGAGCTGTCGCTTGTAAAGCAATACAAAAGCAACTCGTTACCAAAATTAAGATGCGTATGTTCATATTGTATTTATTTGCAGCAAAATTAATAAAAATAATGATTTTTCTCAATAAGTCACCGATAAATATTTAGATAGGTTTTGATAGCAAATGGATTTGTAAAATATTTTCGGCAGGTGTGGTAATTTTGCATGGAAATCGCGTAGTGCCGGTAGTATCTTTGCAGCGTAAAACAAAACACACACATTATAAAAACAAAACATCAATCATTATGAGAAACACTACCGACACCATCGCCGACTACACGGCCGA
>CAMWLW010000007.1 GCA_947175245.1 uncultured Bacteroidales bacterium | reverse complement strand
ATCTGGGTGTCTCCGCACAGTGTGGCTGAGTAGTGGTCGAAGAGGTGGTCGTGCAGCCCGATGAGCCTGTGCAGACGTTCTTCAGGACTCCATTCCCGGTTCTCGCTAATCTCGGCACACAGTGAGGGTCGGCCGAGCAGTCCGCGGCCTATCATGACGCCGTCGAGGCGTGGGTATCGCGACGCGATGGCGGCGTATTGTGAGGGGGTGGTGATGTCGCCGTTGAAGATGATGGGGTGACGGACGGTGTCGATGAAGCGGTCAAGGTGGTCGAGGCATAGGTCGCCGCGGTATTGCTGCCGGGCGGTGCGTGGATGCAGTGTGACCGAGGTCAATGGCATGTCGTTGAGCATGGGGGCAATGGCCAGCCACTCGTCGGGTTGCCCGACGCCAAGGCGCATCTTGACTGAGAACCCGACGTGGGGATAACAGGCCATGGCTGCCTGAAGTGAGGGCCAACGGTCGGGGCACGCGATGAAACCGGCGCCGCGGCCACGGTGAACCTGTGGCGGGAACGGGCAGCCGATGTTGAGGTCGACGCGGCGGTGGCCGAGCTCAACGAGGGTGTCGACGAGCAGCCTGAACTCGTCGGCGCCGTTGAATATGATTTGCGGCACGAGGGGGTGGTTGGCGTTGAGGGGCGAGGTGATGTCGCGCAGGGCTTTGGATGCCGGCGCCTGTTTCTCAACCCGCAGAAAGGGTGTGAAGTAGGTGTCGACGCCACCATAGAGCGCCGCGTGCCAGTGACGGAACGGGGCGTCGGTGTATCCTTGTAACGGTGCCGCGAATAGTTTCATAACGTCAAAATTAACAATAATTGTGACGTTTGCCAAACAAATCTCAGTGACGGGATGTTTTAACTTAAAATAACATCGTTTTTTTCATCACGCTTAACAATTCGGGTCATGAATTTCAAACACACACTTTTACCGATGGCCGGTGTCATAATGCTGGCTACAAGTACATCAACGGCTTTTGCTGAAGATAAAAGCCTTGTTGACCAACAGGTCGATGCTCTCGTGCAGTCACACAAGGTTGTCAATATCGACGGTACCGGGCGATTATCGGATGCCGATGTTGACTCGCTCAGACAAAAGATCTCGATGTTCTACTATGACCAGTTCCGTCATTTCTCAGACCCGGCAGCCCCTTACTTCCTGTTCATGAGCAAGGATGCGCAGCTTGCCATGGGCATAGGCGGATGTGTGCGTCTGCGCGGTTACTATGACTGGGGCGGGGCGATACCGGCATCGGGATTCGCTCCCTATCTGATACCGATGACTCCCGACCCGTCGAACATGAGGCAGCTGGGTACCACTCCGGCCGGGTCGACGCTGTACTTCCGCGTTCTGGGCCGCAACAAGAAGCTCGGTGACTATCAGCTATATATCGAGGCCAATTTCAACGGCTACCAGGGCCGCGACTTTCACCTGAAGAAAGCGTATGCCATGATCAACGATTTCACGATAGGCTATGCCAACTCGACATTCAGCGACCCCTCGGCGATAGCGCCTACGGTCGATGCCCAGGGGCCTAACAACAAGATATCGCCCACGTCGCTGCTGGTGCGCTACATGCCTACGTTCAAACAGCGGTGGACGGTAGCGGTGTCGGTCGAGACGCCGTCGCCCGCGCCGGGAGTTGACGGAGAGTCGACGGGCAAGGTGAGCAACTGGATGCCTGACTTCGCGGCGTTCGGCCAGTACCAGTGGGCACCGGGGCAGCATGTAAGGTTGGCCGGCATCGTGCGCACGCTGTCATACCGCGACCTGATAGCCCAGCGCAATCACAACCGTGTGGGTTGGGGCTTGCAGCTGAGCTCGGTGGCTCATCCTGTCGCCCCGTTAACGACATACGCCACCGTGTGCTACGGCCACGGCTACCAGAGCATGTGCGGCGACATGCAGATAGGCAACTATGACCTCGTCGCCTCGCCTGAGGCGGGTGTGCTCTACGCGCCTGCAATGGCGGGCTGGAGCCTGGGCGTACAATACAACATCAGGCCCAATCTCTTCGTGTCGGTATCGGCCAGCGAGAGCCGCTATCTGCCGGCCAAGCCTGTGGGCCCCGACGAGTACAAGTACGGATTGTTCGGCGACGTGAACGTGTTCTGGAACCTGACGCCGCGCATGCAGGTGGGCGCCGAGTTTGACCTGGGCATGCGCCACAACTACAGCGGCGAGCACCGCTGGGCGCGCCGTGTCGGACTCATGGCCCAGTTCTCATTCTGATGCCGGGAGGGCATCGAGCCAGGAGAGGATGGTCGCGAGGGCGAGGGGTGAGATGTCCTCGGTGATGGTGGCGTACTCCTGAATCATGCCTGTGGTGCAACGTTGGAGCAGATGATTGTGGCGGTCGAGCAGACGGGTGTCGGCCGAGGGGTTCAACGCCTTGATGGTGGTGAGATTGTCGGGGAGCACCTGCATGTCGTGGCTGCCGTTGAGCGCGAGCCAGGGCGCTGTCACGGCCTTGATGTCGGCCTCTGGGTCATATTTCACAAGGTCGCGGTAGGATGCCGAAGTCATGGCGTTGGTCTGGGCCATTATCTGCTTCTGCACATCGGGTATCTTGGCCATCTCGCCGAGCTGAGCGGCAACCTCGCTGTAGAGAATGGGGCCGAGCAGCAATGACGGGGTGTCGCTTTTGACCAAATCCATGAGGCGGCGCTGCAATGCCTCGCCGTCCCACTTGCCGACGGCTGCCATAGACACCACGCGCGACTGTGACATTATAATCGAGTCGCCCGACCAGGCCGGAGCGCCTAAAGTGACGATGAAATCACACGCCGAGCCGGCGGCTCCGAGCTTGATGGCGGCCAATCCGCCCTGACTGTGGCCGAGCACACCGACGGGCATGTTATCGCCTAAAGCCGACTTGAGGTATTCCATACAGGCCCGGATGTCGGTCACATAATCGTCGGTGGTCATGGCGGCAGGGTCACCAGTGCTCTCGCCGATGCCGCGGTCGTCGAACCTGAGAACGGCGTAACCGTTGGATGACAGGTACTCGGCGATAGTTTTAAACGGCTTGTGGCCGAGCACCTCCTCGTCACGGTTCTGAGCGCCGCTGCCGGTGGCAAGCACAAGAGCGGCCTTGGGTGTGCCCCGTGAGGGCAGCGTGAGCGTGGCACCGAGCTTAACATGCTGAGTGGTATTATCGATAACAGTGTCGGCCGCAGTGAAGTCGGAGGCCGCAGCCGTGAGCAGGGAGCCAATCAGTAATAACGTGGCTATCAACGATTTCATGATTTCAGAGTTATTGACGGTGGATGATGCTGCCGTTGGCCTGGTGGGTGGCGAGGACGAGAACCTCGGCAATCTGCACATGGGCCGGCGCCTGAGCGGTATACACGACGGTATCGGCGATATCGGCCGCGGTGAGGGGCTCGATGCCTTTGTAGACGTTGTCGGCACGCTCGTTGTCGCCGTGGAAACGCACGCGGCTGAAATTGGTCTCGACCAGTCCTGGCTTGATGAGGGTGACACGCAGCGGTGTGTGAGCGACGTCGATGCGCAGGCCGTCGGTGATAGCCTTGACGGCCGACTTGGTGGCGCAGTAGACGTTGCCGCCGGCATAGGCTGCATCGCCGGCCACGCTGCCCATGTTGATGATGTGTCCGCGGCCGCGTTCAATCATGCCGGGAACGATAATACGCGTCATGTTCAGCACGCCCTTGATGTTGGTGTCGATCATCGTGTACCAGTCGCCGAGATCGCCTTCAAATTCGGGCTCAAGACCGAGGGCAAGGCCGGCATTGTTGACGAGCACGTCGATGGCCTGCCACTCAAGGGGCAACGAGCTGACAGCGCTGGTGCAAGCCCCGGGATCACAGACATCGAAAACGAGCCTGAAGGCCGCGTCGGGGCCATGCAGGGCCGTCAGGCTGTCGTAAAGCGAGTCGAGAGCCGCGGTATTGCGGCCGGTAATTATCACACGGTATGAGGCGGCGGCAAATGCCTCGGCACAGGCCATCCCGATGCCCGATGTGGCGCCGGTGACTAAAGCTATCTTTTTCATTTGGTCAATGGTAAATTGCGTGATTTGACGGTGAGCGTGGCGCCGTCGAGCATGTAGATGGAGGGGACGGCGAGGATGGGGAAACGCTCCTCAACATCGTCGGTAATCTCGGCGATGACGACGAAGAGGCGGCCCGAATGTTGGCGTGCGAGCCAATCGGGGTCGGTGGCGAGCGTGTTCATAGCCTCGTGGCAGTCGTCGCAGTCGGGGTCGTAGAAGAGCAGCATCACCTCGTCGGCACGGCCGGCGGCAGCGGCGATGTCAAACTGAGACTTGCCGTCGAGCGATGACACCGTGAGGTCGGCGACAGTGCTGCCGGGAGCATAGCGCGCGAGGTAGTCGTGGCGCGAGCGACAGGCAGCGGCCACATCGGCGGCGAGCTGTGTGTTTGACGCGAGGCCGTCGAGCGCGGCAAGATACAGTGACTCGTCGTACATATCGGAGTCGATGGCAAAGAGGTAGCCCTCGGCCAGCCCGTTGAAGTAATCGGCACGCCCGGCAGGCACCGTTTTCATGAAATCACGAATGGCGGTGGCGGCAGTAGCGGGCGTGGCGTGGGGCATGACACTGAGGAAGTTGGCCCAGTCCTGCATCATGGCATCGGGCCCGGTCATAGAGGGGTCGTTCCAGTCCATGCCGTCATAGAAGTGTGTGACGACGTAGTCGGCACGGTCACGCGGAGCAGTGAGCGTACCGGGTACCACGGGTAACGGCAACTGCCCGTAGGCCATGAGGCATACAGGCAGTAACAAGGTGAGAACCAAACGCTTCATAATGTAATCGGTAATATAAGTTACCTGTGACGGCGCACGGAGCGAACGGCCGAGCCTGACACGCTAATGTTCTTTGGGCCGTCGTTTTCCTTGACCTTGGGCGCGCGTGACTTGCCCGAACGTGTGGAGCGGCGCGGCGACTCGCGCTTGACCTTCTCGGCGGGCTCGTTGCCCTCGATGCTGTCGCGCTTGGCGGCGGCAGCCTGAAGTTCCTCGCGTGTGGGAACCCACAGGTGCTTGTCGTAGGAGTCGAGGCGTGCCTGGATGCTGTCCTGGGCGCGTTTGCGGTCGTCGGGGTCGGGGTAGAGCTGCATGAGCGACTTGTTGGCCAGGTTGCGGGTCTTGTAAATCTCGCCGTCGTACATGTTCATGGCAAAGAAGTCGTCGTAGGTGAAGCGGGTGAGGTTGTTATCGTCGTCGACAAATATATCCTGCTGGGCGAGGTAGGGACGCAGGGGCTCGAGCTTGACCCAGAACATGGGGTACTTGACGCTCTCCATGCCGAAGTCGCCCGAGCGGTGTATGACGGGGCAGACGGCCTCGACCTTGACATCCATGCGGTTAGAACGGGTGTCAAATTCCCAACGCTCGACAATATAATAGGAGAGCACCTCGTAGGCCGGGAAGTCGTCGGGCTCGATGGTGTAACGGGGGTTCTTCTCGGTCGAGCCCTTGGCCTGTGTGTAGGGGATGTGGAAACGGTCGAGCATCTCGGCGACGTTGAGGCGCGACTTGTCGGTGAAGTCCTCGCGTCCGTCAAGATACTCGTAGGCGGGGATGCGTCCGTCGGCAACGAGCCGCAGGATGATGCGTATGAGGCTCTCCTCGCCCTCGGCGGGTTCCTCGGGGAAGTAGAGCGCCTGGTTGGCGGGGTTCTCGAGGTCGAGCGAACGATAGATGACGCGCATCCACTGCAGGTCGGCATCCGAGCCGTCGGCCGACTCATAGAACGACTGCATGCGCTGAGTCACGCCGGGGCCCTGCTGAGTCTCGGCGGCTTTCTCGCGGCCGCCGCGGCGTATGCCTGAACTCTGAGACTGTGACGACTGGGCGAAGGCTGTGAGCGCGCCTGCCGACATGAGTGCCGCCAGTGTTAATGAGCGTAGTATGTTGGTAACTTTCATTGTGTGAAGTGTATTGTATTACATTATTTTACGATAACCTCGATGGGGGCCAGTGTGCGGGTGACGCCGTCGGGGCCCGAAGCCTTGACGGCCGAGATATAGAAGCGCTGTCCGGGACGCATCTTGGCGAAGCGGTCAAGCTGTCGCGGAGAGAAGGCGGCGCCGTTGCTGCGCTCGATCGATGCGTTGCCCATAGAGTCGAAGAACACGGTCTCGAACGACTCGACGTTGAACGAGATGTTGAGCAACTCGTCGTCAATAGCCGCCTCGATGCCGGGCGACTGGCGCAGGGTGCCCTTGGCGATGCCGCCCGAGCCGCTGCGGTAGCGCTCGCGGTTGCCCTGGGCGTCGGTATAGATGATGAAGGGGGTCGGGTCGGGCAGTTTGCGCACGCGGAAGCGGGTCTGGCTCATGTCCATGCGGCGGCCGTCCATCTCGGCATTGACGGTGATGACGGCTTCCTGGCCGACGTTGGCCGGGCGTGCAATCCATTGGTCGCCGTGGCGGGTGAGTGTGCCGTTAGACATGGTGGCCGAGACGTTGGCGTTGGCCACGCCGGGAACCGAGATGCTGATGGGGTTGTCGATGCCGGCATAGAGCACGTTCATCATCGTGGCCGACACTGTGGCCGTGGGCTCGATGACGGTATAGCTCGACGAGAAGTCGTGGCGCGTGACGGTGCCGTCGCCGTGGGGTACTTCGAGATAACCGCTGTAGTCGAAGTTGCCGGTGGCGCCGGTAACGGTCTCGTAGACGCCCTGATCGTTGGCAAGCAGTGAGCCGTTGACATAGATGGCGGGGCGCTGGGTGGTATCGACGGCGGCGAGCACGATGTTGGCCTGATAGCGGCCGCCCCGCATCACGAAACGTGACTGGGGAATGACAAAGGCGTTGAGCTCGTTGACGCGGACATCGCCGGCGTCGACGTTGGCAAGCAGGGTGGCGAGGGTCTCGCCCTCGGCATACTTGATGTCGTTCTGGAGCTTGGTGAGCAGGGTGACAGCAGCCACGACGGGCTGGTTGTCAAACTTCATTTCCTCCCACGTGGTGCCGGCAAGCTCGCCGGGAGCGACGGCGGGGTCGGTAGAGAGGGCGGCCTCGATGTTGACTCGCTTGACAGGGTCGGTGACAATCGATGCAAGATACTCGCGGTAGGCGTCGATGTCGTGACGCAGGCTCTCGCCGCGACGGTTGGCGGGATTGAGCATGATGACGGCGGCGGCCTCGAGGTCGTCGCGGTTCACGATATTATGTATGTCGGCGTTCTTGCCGTCGGCCTTAGAGACGATGAGGTATTTGATGGAGTCGACCTCGCGATAGATACGGTCGGTGAACTGACGCACCTCGGCAGCTTTCTCATACCAGGGGAGGCCCTTGTCGGGGTTCTGCTCGCTGAACGATCGGAGCGATTCAAGCAACGCGGCGTTGCGCTGCTCGACATTATCGTTGGTGCGTGTCAGTCCGCTCTCGACCTGAGTGAAGCCGTTGAGGACGTCGCTCGAGACGTTGAGAGCAAGCATGGCCGTGAGGACGATATACATGAGGTTTATCATCTTCTGGCGTGGTGACAGCCTGTTGTTATTCGCAGCCATTTATTTGTCGTTAGATTCGGTAGAAGTGGGGTTGACGGCAGGTGCTGCGGCAGCCATGCCGGGATACATGTTGATGGTCATGGCGGTGAGCATCTTCTCGTACACGCTGTTGAGACGCTGCATGTTGAGAGCCATTTTCTCGGTCTCCTCACAGTAGCGCGAGCTGTTGTTGGCCGTGTTCATGTACATGTCGCTGATCTCCTTGATGCCGCGGTTGACGCGGTCGATGGCGTCGAGCTGGCTCGAGACGCTCTTGAGCTGTATCTCGTAGATGGTGTTGAGGCCCTGGATGTTGCGGTTGAGGGCCTGCATCTGCTCGACGTAGCCGTTGGAGTTGGCCGAGATGTTGTCGGAGTTCTCGGTGATGGCACGGTAGGACTCGAGCAGGGTCGATGACACCTCGTTGAGACGGCGTGTTGTCTCGCGGAGCTGCTGCATCTCGGCGCTGAAGGCGTCCATCTCGCCGGCCAGGTCGCCCGTAGGCTGCCCGGCGCCCACGCCGCCTGCAATGACTGATGAAGCAGGGGCCGAAGCGACACCACCGGCGGCTGAGGGTGCAACACCACCACCGCCACCGGCAACGACTACGCCACCGCCGGTCAATGGTGAGCCACCGCTGATAACGACGGTGGTACCACCGGGGACATTACCTGTAACGAGGGGCTGTTCCTGACCCTCGGTGTCGACTTCAACGGCTACCCGGTCGGCATCGACGAGACCGGGGTAGACGCGCTCCCAGTGGTATTCCTTGGGGGGACGGTCGAAGGCGGTGAGGACGAACATCAGAACCTCGGTGCCCATACCGATCGATAGAAGGGCATTGCCACCGGGGAGGTGCAGAATCTTGAAGAGGGCACCCCAGATAACGATGGCGGCGCCTATACTATAGGCAAAGTTGAAGAAGCGCTGGCCATTCTCGCTGGATATGAACCGGCTTATAACGTTGCGGTATTGCTTGATTTTTCCCATTGCGGTGTGTAGATGGTTTACTTGTTTTTGGTGTTGATTTTCTGGCCGCGTGCAAAGCCTATCTGGGAGCGCACGCAACGGAAGCCGATGTATGAGCGCTGCTCGTTCTGATACTCCCACATGCGCATGTCGCTGCGTATGTTCTGGGCGATATCTTTCCACGAACCGCCGCGCACGATCTTGCGCTTCATCTTATAGGGATCCTCGATGGCGGCATTGTAGCGGTACTCGGGGTTGAGGTCGGATGTGAGGCGGCTGACGCTCTCGGTGAAGGCGGTCGATGTCCACTCGCTGACGTTACCGGCCATGTCGTATAGGCCGAAGTCGTTGGGGGCATAGGTGCCGACGCGCGAGGTGATGAGGTGGCCGTCCTTGACATAGTTGCCGTCGTTGGGCTTGAAGTTGGCATAGAAACAGCCTTTGTCCTCGGTCATGGGCAGGTCGCCGTCCCAGGGGAACTTGTTGGCATCGACGCCGGCACGGGCGGCGAACTCCCACTCGGCCTCGGTGGGGAGGCGGTAGGGCTCGATGTAGACGCCTTCGCGGCCGAGCGAGCGACGCAGGAAGTCAGTGCGCCAGTTGCAGAAGGCGTTGGCCTGCTCCCAGCTCACACCCACGACGGGGTACTCGTTGTAGCCGCCGTTTGAGAAGTAGAGGCGCACGTAGGGCTCGTTGTAGGCGTTGTCAAAGTCGTTGATCCACGCGGTGGTGTCGGGGTAGATGTTGACAATGTAGGTGTTGACAAAGTCGTAGTCGCCGGTGAGGCCGCGGGTGATGGTCTGACGCACAATCTCGCCCTCGTCGTTGATGTAGGCTGTGTCTTTGGAGATAACAGGCACATCGGTGGGCACGGGACGGTCGGTGTTGTACTCGCGGCGGCGCGGGTCGAGACGGTTGCGGCGCTTGGCGGCCTCGGTGTGGTTGTAGGTCTCGTAGCGGTAGTTGAGCTGCTCGGGGTCGAGCTCGCGCTGGCCGGTGATGGGATTGGTGCGGTAGAGGCTCTCGATGGCGCGCTGCTCGTCCTCGTTGGGATTGCGCCAGGGGATGGCCTTTGACCAGTTGAGGTAAGGCTTGATGGGGTTGCCGTCGCGGTCTTCCTCGATCTTGAACTCCTCGTTGCCGCCATAGGCGGGATCGGCGAGACGCTCACGGATGATGGAGTCGCGCACCCAGAACACGAACTGCTTGTACTTGGAGTTGGTAATCTCGGTCTCGTCCATCCAGAAGGCGTCGACCGACATGCCTTTAGGGGCGGCCTTGATGTGCCACAGCGAGTCGTCCTCGCCGGGGCCCATGTGCATGGAGCCTCGCGACACCAGCACCATACCGTAGGGGGTGGGCTCGCTGAGAGCCGAACCGCCTACACCGGTAACCTCGCCGCCGGTGCGGTTCTGCGACCCGACGGCACATGAAGCCAGGACGAGTGTCATGGCTGCCAGTGTTAAGTATATGTTTTTCTTTCTCATGTAGTTGATTACATTATGCGTATGCTCTTGTGTTTATTCTTGTTTTTGTCTGACAGGTCAAGTTTGAGGCTGTAACCGGCAATGAGTTCATGGCTGCCGCTCGATGCCTTGGCGATGGCCGACATGGGGTAATCATAGCTGTAGCCGATGTAGAACCCCTTGAGCTCGGCGCCGAGAATGAGCGATATGGCGTCATTGTAACGGTAGGCGATGCCGCCTGACAGGAATTTGTTGTACCTCACACGGGCCGTAAGCTCGGCTGTGGTGAAGTTGAAGTCACTCTTGACCATCAACGAGGGTATCACTTCTAATAACGTGTTTTTTACCTGAATATTGCTACCGGCCATGAAATAAGCGGTGCGACCCACGCTAAACTCGTAATTATTCTCGGAACCGCCCTCGCCCGACTCGGAGTTGAACGTGATGGTGGGGCTGTTGAGGTGGTTGACCGACAGGCCGGCCCAGAACCACTTGTGGGTGTAGAAGGCACCGAAGCTGAGGTCGAGGGCGTTGCCGCGCAGGTCGCGTGTGGGGATGGCATCGTCGCTGCCCTGGTGATAGTCGTCCTCGTCGGGCAGATAGACTTCGGAGCCCTTGAAACTCTGGTCGATGAAGCCGACACCGAGGCCAACGCTGAGGCGCCCTTTGAACAGGGGCTGGTGGTAGCCGAGGCGTGCGCCGAGGTTCATGTTGCTGTACAGGCCCATGCTGCCCTGGCTGGTGACGAGGCCGACGGCAAAGCGTTTGCCAAGAATCTTGAGGGGCATGTCGGCGGTGGCGACGAATGTGCGGGGGGCGTTGTGGATGCCTACCCACTGCATGCGCATGCCGCCGCGTATGCGCAGGAGGTCGGTCGTGCCGATGGCTCCGGCATTGTAGTAGGCGGGCACCTCATAGTACTGCGTGAACTGGGCGTCGCTCTGAGACATGGCGCGCAGGGCCGGCAGCAGTAGCGTGACGGCTATGAACAGACGTTGCAACAGGTGGCTGGCAGTGTGGTGACCGGTGCGTGACATGAGCGTGGGGTTATTCAAAATAGAAAGTGAGCACCACCATCTGGCTGGTGGCGCGTTTGAGTGAGTTGGTTATTTTCATCATGCCGGGATCGTCGACGAGGTCGGGGCGGTCGTGCTTGATAACGTCGGTCAAGCCAAAGCAGAACTTAATCTCGGGATTGAGCTTGAAATAGGGCAGATAGAAGTCGCAGCCAAATCCGACCTCGAGATACAGGTCGGCCGACTTGAGTTTGAGATAGTCGGTGCGTTTCTTTGCCACGTCGATGGCGGGCATGAGTCCGCCTACAAGGTAGGGGCGGCAGTTGCGGTAGCGCTGGCCGGCGAACTTGAGGTCGACCGGCAGGACGACGAACGTGGACTTGATGTTCTGCTTGAGGCGCACGTCGTCGGCACTGCCCGAGGTGTTGACCATGGTGACCTCGCGGTTGCCGAAGTAGAGGCCGGGGGTGAAACGCAGCGAGAAATAATCGTTGAGGCGCAGGTCGATGAGGCCGTTGACACAGAAGCCGGGTGAGAATGAGGGTTGTTCCATGAACCATGTCTCGCCGTCGTCGGTCATCAGGCCGTTGTGTGAAAAGGAGAGATCCTGAGTGTGTACACCTACCGAGAAGCCAAGATGCCAGGGTCGCAGATCGGCATAGGGCCGGTTCTGCAACTTGTCATTGAGCCTGTCGGCACTGGCAGCGAGGCCAGTAGTGAGAAGCAACAAACAAAGTAAAAATCTAACCGCTTTCATTACAAACATCTATATAAAATGATAACGCCCCGAGGCGACAATTATTGCGTCGGGGTCTACACGTTAGTGCTGTTAACATTATTTGGGTAGCGTGTAATCAACAATTAACAGGGGCGTGGCGTTTCATGTTTAAAGAATCATAACCCTTAATCTGAATATACTATGAAAAGAATTATCCTGTCAGTAGCCGTGGCGATGATGTCGCTCGGTTACATTAGCGCCGAGTCACCGTCGGCGACTCCTGTGAAAACCGATTCGGTAGTCTCGACCGTCGATAAAGTCAAGGACGGAGTCAAAAAGGTGTACAAGAAAACAAAGGACGGCACGGTTAACACGGCCGAGAAGGTTGCCGACGGCAGCGCCGATACATACGAGAAAGCCAAGGACGGTACTGTAAAGGTATCGAAAAAGGTAGCTGACGGCACAGTAAAGACCTATGACAAGGCCAAGAAAGGTACCGTAAAGACTGCCAAGAAAGTAGGTGATTTCTCAAAGGATACTTTCAACAAAGCCAAGAAGGCTGTCAAGTAACAATACATTATATATAATATGAAAATGGAGCTGTAACCAACCGTTACAGCTCTTGTATTTTTAATCTGCTCTAATTCAGCAGGGCGTCGAGAATGATCATGAGAAGGAAGCCGGCGGTGAACCCTATGGGGCCGTGGTTGGAATGTGGGCCGCGGGCTGAAGTGGGTATCAGCTCCTCGACTACCACATACAGCATGGCGCCTGCGGCAAACGAGAGCAGATAGGGCATCAGCGGCACTACGAACGAGGCCAGCAGGATGGTAATCAAGGCGCCGGCCGGCTGCACTATTCCACTTAATACACCGATGGTGAATGCTTTATTCTTGCTGTTGCCTGCATCGCGCAGCGGTAATGAGACTATAGCTCCCTCGGGGAAATTCTGGATGGCGATACCTATTGACAATGCCAGGGCGCCGGCCAATGACAGGTATTCAGTCCCCTCAAACACAGCGGCAAATGCCACGCCGATAGCCATACCCTCGGGAATGTTGTGCAGGATGATGGCGAGCACGAGTTTCCATGTGCGCGACAGGTGGCTTTGTGGCCCCTCGGTGGAGTCATCGAGGCCATGCTGATGGGGCGTGACATGATCCATCAGCAGCAGGAACAGGACGCCGAGAATGAATCCCACAACCATAGGCACAACCTTGGCAAATCCCTCGCCTCGGGCCATCTCCATCGACGGGATGATGAGCGACCACACGGCTGCCGCGATCATCACGCCGGCTGTGAATCCCATAAATGTTTTCTTGGTGAGCGGCGGCAACGTGTCCTTGACAAAGTACACACAGGCGGCACCAAGCGTCGTGCCGATCACGGGCACAATCAGTCCAAACAGCAGTTGCTCCATACCTTTTAGATAGTTTTGCGACCGAATTTCAGTATACTGAAGCACAGCTGCTTGCGCATGGCTCCCAATACCGTTTCCCGTGGCGATGGCGACTCCTCGATTTTGACAATCGGGACATATTTAACGCGTAGCTTATTCTTTTTACAGAACACATTGAGCAACCGCTCGGACATATAGCCGAAAATACGAGACTGTGCAGGATAGGAAGATATGTGACAGTGTTTTTCGGCTTCGAAGAGCACACCGAACATCCATTCAGAATAGCGTTCAAACACCTCGGCGGTTGTCAGGAACATATTGTAATGGCTGAGTTTATTGTTGCCTGACATCACGGCATCAAACGACTCCAGGTAATCGGGCGAGATACGGGCTATCACATTCCGTAAAATCTCAAAATCCTCCTTGATGTGACAGTAACAGTAGTCGGTTTTGAGAGTGTAGGGGTAGATTATAGGCTTGGGCAACACTATGTCGTATTTCTCAAACAGCTTACCGACATTATCGGGTAATGACGTGTCGAGAGCCCGATCGGCCTCGGGGGTGTGGCTGACAAAACTTCGCCCGTAGGGTAATGACTTGTCAAACTCAAGATAACGACGATAGTGGGACAGTCCGACGTAGGGTGTCTTAACACCGTTTTTCCAATACCAGTAATGTGCAGTCAGCTCACAGTAGTTGGGATTTTTTTCGGAAATATTGTCACCGGTATTATCGCCCGTGATATGCAGGTCGACGGCCGAGATTGCCTTGCCCACCTGTATGGGCATATAGCCATCGCCGTCGCGGTAATAGTCTTGCTTGTGGGCACACACAAGCATTGTTATATCTTTACTCATGTTTTCTTCAGTTTATTTATTGAGAGCATATCCACGATAAGGGAATCGTGCATCAGATATAGTGATATATAGTATGTTACAATTCCTACGGGCACACCGACGGCCAGTTTGAGCCAGTTATCATCGACAGGCAGTGTCGCAATAAAAACGACGGCCGACATTATAACAGTACTGAGTATATACCTCCATTGGAACAAATCCCTTATGCCAAACGGATAGTAGCGACGTCCGGCCACAATCTGTATCACGAGTACGGCAAACTCGGCTATCAGCGTAGATACCGCCGCGCCCGTAGCCCCCCATAGCGGAATTAAGGCAAAATTGAACAACAGGTTGGCAACGGCACCACCTGTCACACTCCATATCACAATCCTTATTTTGTCCATCGGATACAGAATCTGAATACCCATTATATTGGTCAGACTGATGAAAACCACGACAGGCGCATTGAGCAGCAGAACGGGGATGGCGGCCGTGTATTCGTCGCCACAAAACACATAGGTTACCGGCGCCGCGAGCAACATCAGCCCGGCCGTCAGGGGCAGGGATAGTCCCAGGGTAAGCCTCAGTGACTTATGTATCACCGACGTGAATGCTTCCATGTCGCCGCTTTTCAGCAGATTGGCACATCGGGGCAACAGGACGGTGCCGATTGACCCTATCATAGTCAGGCCTATGTGTGATATTTTTGTGCCGGCTGTGAAATAGCCTACGGCCTCGTCGCCAGACATAAATCCCAGCATAACCGAATTAAGCTGAATATACAGGCTTATGATCAGATTTAGGATGAAAACCTGGAAAGCCGGGGTAAGGTGACGCCATATTCTGAGTTCCTTGAAATCTATAGAAGGCAGTGAGACATGCTTTCGGAGGTGTACAAAATTGATTATGTTGTTGCCTACTGTCGAACCGACTGTAATAAAGCCGTATATAAGCAGGTCAGACTCATCGTGTACGAACAGGAACAGGCTCAATGCCGCCAAAGCACGTACCACAATAGCCCGGACGGTAATGAACTTAAAATCTTCGACTGCCTGATAAAACCAGTTGACACCTATGGCATTGAACACGATCGACAGGCTGAGGACGTAGAACAGCGCGGCCTGCTGATGTATCTCGGGGACAAAGGCCGCCAACAGCCACACGGCTACATATCCGGCCACACAAAGCAGTGAGCTGAGAATGATTATCTCGACTGTAACCCTATTGCGCAAGGCGACATTGTCGCGGCATTTTGCAACCTCCTTGACGGCATACATAGGGATGCCCAAACTCGTAAGCAGGACTATGTAACTGATAATGGAATTCAGAAAGTTGACAGCGCCTATGCCGTCGGGCATCAGAACCCTGGCCGCATAAGGGAACGTTATGATCGGGAAAACAATACCTGAAACGGTATTGATGCCGTTCAATATAATATTCTTCCTTATTGCAGTCATAGAAAGGGGCTGAATTGTCAGACGTTCAAAGTGGTGGTCAGTAGATAGGGTCGTCTACGACGTTAGTCTTCCTTATCTTACGCGCTACAAAGTCACCCAATTCGCCGCCGGCCTCGCGTATGACGTCGCCTACAAGATTTGAGAACGACCCGACACGACCCTCTTTTGTGGTACCGGTCACCACAACAAGACGTTGCCCGGTGGCTGCATCCGAGAAAACATACTCGATATAGGCCTCGTTGCCTTTGGTGTTAATAGTCTTGACGTTCACCGTCAAAATCACAGCGCGGTCACCCGAGCGGGTCAACATCAGCAGTTCACATTTGCGGTTAAAACGCTTTATAAAGTCAGCATAATAATTGTTGAGTTCATGTTTGAATTCGCCACTGTGATTAATGTCGGTCAGGAACTCATCAAGCGACAGCCCGGCAACCGTAGTCGAGTTAAAATCAATTACTACCTTGACAGGAGCGTCACATGCCACCGCATCAAAATCACCCTCTGAAATAACCAGTCGGGCCGCAGTGGCATTAACCGACAGTAAGAGAGCCATCGACAAAAACAAAGAAGCAAGGATCTTATTCATAAAACGTACTGATAATGATTCAACAATTGACTTATCTGGACAAAAGTAATAAAATTTTTTCATCCCGTCAACCCGCCACGACCTGCTCAGGTCAATTATTCCACAGTGAACGAGTGTATCTCCATGAGATAACAAAAGTCGCTGAAACCGATTTGGTGTCAGCGACCTGTGGCTGAATTATATCGTCCAGCCGAGTGATCCGGATGCGACTCGAACGCATGACCGTCTGCTTAGAAGGCAGATGCTCTATCCAGCTGAGCTACCGGACCATCGCACGTATGCGGTGCAAAATTACAAAAATTCTATGTAATAAATCGATTATTGCCTTAATTTTTTAATCGGGCGTACATACAAACTATTAAAATTGGGACAGACACCAAGCGAGGCGCTGTCATCACGACGCGCCTCGCTTGATAAACCAATCATTATCACATTATATCTTAGCAATGAAAAAATTCTCTCTCTTTGTTGCTTTGTGATATTATAACGCGTGACAAACGCGATTGGTTCAATAAACTTTAAAGTTTTCTTTATCGGTGTATCAGTGGGTCGTGAGCAGACGCACTTCGTAGACGGCTGGAGTGGCTGTGTCGGTCGCCATTATCTTGATCCTGACGGTGGCGCCGGGCTCAACCTCCACGGGAAAGTCCTCGATGACAATGTCTCCGCCCTGACTTATCGACGCCGTGCCTATCTCGGTGTCGTCGAGCATAATACGGCCACCCTGACCCTGAGTGGGTTTGTACCAAAGGCGCAGTGTGTCGGCTCCCTTGGCGGCATCAGTCTTCATTATATATGTGAAATGACCGCCTGCGCCGGCACGACGCCAGTGCCTGTCATTGTGGCTGCCTGTCGTCGAGTTTTCCATCGTTATGAAATGGTCGCTCTCGGGCTGCTGCTCGCCGCATATCACCTTGTCACATGTCATGGCGTCGAGACGTGCGGCGGCCTCCTGGGCGGCTGCGAGTGCCTGCCGCTTCTGCTCCAGCTCGGCACTATCAATGACGGGCCAGTAGACCATGTAACGGCACTCGTTGAGCGAGGCGAACGGCACGAGCTGCATGACGTCATACTGCTCGGGATATACGCTCGTGAGCTTAAACGCGAGCGGATGGTCGCTGATTTTTGTAATATGGTTAATGATATCCTCGGGACGGCCCACAAATACAGGCATATCCTGCAAGGGGTATTTCGGGCCCTGTGCAATGTGGCCGCCACGGCTGTCGTCGGCAAACAGGCCGGTCTGGTCGGCGTTGCCGAGGTCGGCGGCAAGCACCACCGGGCCATACATTATCGAGTAGTTGGGCGAGCCGTCGGGCAGTTGCTCAAGGTGCAATGTCATGGGATAAGTGACCTCGACACGGTCGCCGGCCTTCCACTTATGCTCAATGTGCAGATAGCCGTCGGCAACAGTATATTTGCACGGTTTGCCGTTGAGTGATACCGTGATGCCATCGGCCGCAGCCCATGAGGGAACGCGGAAGTTGAGGGCAAATTTCCTATCACGGACGGTCAGCATCTCAACTGCCACCGTCCCGCTCTCGGGGAAGTCGGTGAACTGCTCAATCTTGTTGCCGTTCCACTCGAGCGTAGAGGGGATGGGCAGATTGACATATATGTTTCGGTCATCAGACGATCGGGCATAGACGTATTCGCCATACCGGGCCTGGTTCTCCATACCCGAGCCTACACAGCACCAGAAACTGGTCTGAGGCTGAGAATAGACCCTGTAATGGCCCGAACGCATCGGGGTGAAGTACACAAAACCGCCGTGAACTGGATTCTGAGACGACAGTATGTGATTGAGCATCGCACGCTCTATGTAGTCGGCATACCGCCCGTCGAGACTCGACTCATAGAGCAACTTGCCGAGACGCAACATGTTGTAGGTGTTACACGTCTCGGGGCCCTGCTCGCTGTCGAGCATCGACGAGAAGTCGTCGGGCGAGTGGAAATGCTCCCTGACACTGTTACCGCCCATCGACACCGACCTGTGGTCGACCACATCGTTCCAGAACGTCTCGACAGCCTGTTCCCATTGGGCATTATTCTCAATATCGGCAATGCGTTTATAACCGATAACCTTGGGTATCTGAGTATTGGCGTGGCGCCCCGTGAGTTTGCCGTCACCCTCGAGCAGCGGGTCAAGAATACGATGGTCTGAGAAGCGTCGGGCCAGCGCAAGATACTCCGGCTTGCCCGTGATGACAGCCACATCGGCAAAAATCTCGTTGAGACCGCCATGCTCGCTGATGAGCATCGCCTGAACCTGCTCGTCGGTCAGCCCCGACACAATGCCGGCCATCCAGTCGGTCAGGCTCACGAGCATATCGCGGGCATCCTCGCGGCCGGTCTGTTGCCACGCATCCTTGAGACCGGCATATATCTTGTGAATATTGTAAAGCGGAACCCACTTGCCGTTGAGGTCAAATCCACCGGGACGAATCTCGCCGGCCGCAATCTCCTGCCACATGGCACGACCGCCGGGCACACCGCACAGGTAGCCGTCGCCCGCCACGTCCTGACAACGCTTCAGCTCACTGAGCATATAGTCGAGACGCTTGCCAATCGCCTCGTCGCCCGTAGCAGCATACATATAGGAAAGTGCCGACAGGTAATGACCGCCTATGTGTCCGTCAAGGCCCGTATTCTCCCAGTTGGTATAATTCTCGGCCTTGGGCTCCAGACCGGCCTCCTTGAGATAAGGAGCGAGCAAACGGTCAGGATCGAGAGCCAGCAGGTACTCAATACCACGCTGCTGAGCCGTCTTGAACGGCCCCGACGTCAGTCTCACAGCCGAGACGGGGAAATACTCAGCCCTCTTTTGCACGCCCTCGCCCGCAGCCCCGGCAAAATTCATCACTACGCCGAGACACAGCGTCACAATCAGCACATTAAATCTAATCATAGGTTGTATCGATATTTGATAATCTTTGAATAATGCAAAGATAATCAAAATATTCACAACTCCCCCATCATCCCGACAAAAACCTACATAGTCCCAACCAGATATTGCTTCCCTGACATTTTTATCTTAAATATCGAAGACCTAATATTAGAGTGTCTCCATATTTTACCAAGACATAACTTACTGACAATCAATCACACTTTTAATAAGCCTATTTAAACCGCTTCATAAATTTCCATTAATTATCAGAAGTTTATATTTATACAGCTGCTCTAATTCTTCTAAAAAGATATTTTGTAGTCTATAACAAAAGAATCAAATCTCGGTTAAAAGGAAAGAGCCCGGTACAATACCGAACTCTTTCTATTAATGGATAATGTTTAACCAGTCCAACTTTGGGGGGGTCACTTCAATTTGACACAGCCTCTTTTACGTTATATATAAGAATGAAGTGTTAAGGACGCTTTGATTTTTCTTTTTGTTCAGACAATTCTGCCATGGCAACCTGATAATTATTAATTACAGCTCCTGTTACCAAATTCAATAGTAAAAATACAGCAATGCAAAACCATGAGACAAAGTAACAGCTTATAACAGTTGGATGAACATTTATAATTCCTAAATCTGATGCTGTGATTAGATTATATCTTAAATCAGTCCAATCTTCTGCAGTCAGTGCTCTAAAAAGCGTGAATATACTTTCCCCTATACTTCCAAAAGGATCTGGAGAATTAGTTGGAGTCGGAGGGGCTATAGCTGAGAGAATTTCTATTTTCTCTGAAGATATGGGCAATCTGAACAACGTAACACCGGCAACAGCATACAAATAGGCAAATATTAAGAACAATATACAATTATATATCATGGATTTTACACTCTTTGCGAGTACCGTTACAATCAATTTGATTTCAATGCTTGCACGTAGGAGCCTTAAAATTCTGAATGTCCTCATTATTCTTATCATTGTTATTGCAGATGCATTTGTGGCAATAGATGGTGGAATCCATCCAATGATAACCAATGATAGATCAAAAATATTCCATCCGTCCTTTAAGAACTCCTTTATGCTGTTTGCGGCAATTAGTCTAACAACTATTTCAAACGAAAACGCCCACAATATCAAATGTTGGATATTATCAACAACAGTATTATGTGCTGATGTTTGAACACCAATCAATACTGAATTAATAATTATTATTGCCGTAATTACTATATCAAATATTTTAGACTGGCATATTCGTAGAGTAAGGGTATGTAAACTTAACTTTTGCACTTTTCTATAATATAAATAATAGGGAGTAAAATGCCTCCCTATTATCGTTATGCTGTGATTTAATACGGCAGATTAATTATAAATAATTCAAATAGAATCTTTTCGAGTAGTTGATATACAATGCATATCAATCCAAGAATAAGAACAATACATACGATTGGTCCTACTGTTGGCAAAGTGAATAAAGATTCAAATACACTATGAAACATAAAAAGTGGAACAATAATGACTATGATAATTATCAATGCTACGATAACGCTCATTGAATCAAAAATACCGAGTGTGAAATATGCTGTTCGATCCAATTCAACATCATCTGTCTGAATATAAGATTTTGTCACTTCTCCATCTTTAGTAACTTGATATACTGGCCTCCAACCTTCATCGTCCACTTGTCCGGCAATCAGATCATGGTCAACTTTTCCCAGTTTCTTTGAATTTAATGATGGCTGGGAGTAAATATCGACATCTTTGATGGGTTTTCCATCTTCTTCTTCAACGGATGCAATCCACAAATTATCAGATAAGACTCCAGGAACGCCCCAAATAAAGGATAATGTCTCTCCATCATTAGTTTCCCTTATATTGAGCTTGACTTTCTGACAATCTTTATCGTCCAAAGGTGTTCCAATTGAGTTAAAGTATAACTTTAGAGCAGGTGTAACATTCAGCCACTTCAAAGTAGCTGCTATATATCGCTCGTCACCTTTACCTTCTGTCTTATAGTCTTGTAACTTAATAATAGCACTTGGTGCCAATGTTTTAGCTTCCTTGGCAAAGAAAGCAAGATTCATCCGATCACCGGGATAAACATAGGCTGCAGCGCACGAGTATTCCTCTGCATTGAATCTGCTTATAAACTTCTTCAACATTCTGCCATCAGAATAACTTTGACATGACTGAAAGATCATAATTAGGCAGATTCCAAGAACAAACTTAAATAAAACTTTCATTTTTAATTATATTTTATTTTTTGTGAATAATTCTATCGCTATTACTTTGTTCCACCAATCCCATGAGTAGCCTGCGGAGGGGTGGTACACCCATAGTACTCTTGTCTCTTTGCCATTTGAAAGGCGATAATAACCATTCTTCACATTATAACCGTCAATCACAAGTTCTACACCATCTCGCCAGCGATCACCTCCGGGCATATTATCATACATACGTGTTACTCCCCAAACAATGATTAAGTCGGGATGGAGTTCATCAATTACTTCAAAGAAAGCATCGGCAGAATCGCGAAAATCAACCCAATCAGGCTGTGTGCGTGATTGATCCATTGATTTTTGTACATAATTGTAGAACGCTACGGAATTCCAAATGCTTCTACTCTCTTCAAGGTTCGTTTCATGGCCAACCAGTGATCTCTCAAACTTATGGAATGTACCGGTCCAGCTATCAGTTTTGCCAGACATTATTACATCCATACAGTGTGCGGTCGTGAAGTCGGCACACTCATTGTCTGTCCCGATTTTTCCGCACTCATCACACCCTCCGCAAAGGTGTGCCTCACCAAGCACAAGTATCTTTTTGCCGAAAATGCCACCTGATTGATAATCGCATCCAATCCATGGCTTGAAAAATACTTTTCCCATTAGAAAAATATTGCCGCGGTCATCCTCTCGTTGGCGTTTGTTGTTGTACGAAAAAAGCGTAGGAATCTGTACCTGTTACCGTCCTACGAACTGAGGCTTCTCGCATTGCCCATTGATAGTCGGACGGCAACGCAGAAGCCCACGCCAGTATATGCAGATATTCAGAGTCCTTCACAGGATCCTGAGGTTTACAAGTTTATCGGTTTACAGGTTTAACCCATAAACACTCAACCTATAACCCTCATCATTTTGCGATGCAAAATGATGAATAGGCATATCCACGGGCATCTACCGTTGCTCAACCCTTGACTATCAATAGAAAGTTTGCGAGACATTTCAGTTCGTCAAGAATCAGCGCGGATAAACGCTTTTTATGTATTTTAACTACATCCCACCCCGCTTAACCCCAGACCGGGGGTTGGCTCGGTTAAGAACCTCTCCCTACTGGCGTGGTCTGCGATGTAGTCTGCAATCGCAAAGATATATAAAATTATTATAATACAAAAACAAATACTGTCAGATTGTGTCGAGGGAGAGGATTTTCTCGAGGATGGTGACGGCGGTCTCGACGCGGGTGACGTCGGCGATGACAAAGCTGCGTTTGCCGCTCTTCTCGCGGATGGAGACGCGGCGCGGATTCTCCTGGAGGTACCTCAACAGGCGGCCGAACATGGCCGACTGGTAGTAGGCTTTGTTGGTCTCGTCGACAAAATAGAGGAACATGCGGCCCTGCTTGAGCAGTATGCGCTCGATGCCGAGGCTGCGGGCCATGCGGCGCAGACGCGGTATGCGCAACAGTTCGGCGGTGACGTCGGGTATGGGGCCGAAACGGTCGACGAGTCGTGAGGCGAAGTCGCGCAGGTCGATCTCGCGCTCGATGTTGTCGAGCTCCTGGTAGAGCGATATGCGCTCGCTCTCGTTGGGCACGTAGTCGGCAGGCAAGAGCAGTTCCATGTCGCTCTCAATGGTACAGTCGGCGACATATTCAACCTCGTCGGCGGCAGGGGCGCCGGCGGTGACATTGTTGTCGGCCTTGAGGACGTCGGCAAACTCCTCGTTGCGCAGCTCGGTGACAGCTTCCTTGAGTATGCGCTGGTAGGCTTCGTAACCGAGGTCGGCGATGAAGCCACTCTGCTCGGCGCCGAGCAGGTTGCCGGCACCGCGTATGTCGAGATCCTGCATGGCGATATGGATGCCGCTGCCGAGGTCGCTGAAGCTCTCGATGGCCTGGAGTCGGCGGCGGGCAACGGGCGTCAACGGCACGCCCGGCGGAACCATGAGGTAGCAGAACGCCTTGCGCGACGAGCGGCCTACGCGACCGCGTAGCTGGTGCAGGGCGCTGAGGCCGAAGCAGTGGGCGTTGTTGACGATGATGGTATTGACGTTGGGCATGTCGATGCCGCTCTCGATGATGGTGGTGGCGAGCAACACGTCATAGTCGTGGTTGGCGAAGTCGATGACCGCCTGCTCGAGTTTCTCGGGGGGCATCTGGCCGTGTGCCACGAGGGTACGGGCATCGGGCACGACACGCTTGACCATCGCCTCGAGGTCATAGAGCTGCTCGATGCGGTTATTGATGATGAACACCTGGCCGTTGCGCGACATCTCGAAGTTGACAGCCTCGGCGAGTATGTCGTCGGTGAGGGTGTTGACCGATGTCATGATGGGGTAGCGGTTGGCCGGCGGCGTGGTGATGGCCGAGAGGTCGCGTGCGCCCATGAGCGAGAACTGCAGAGTGCGCGGTATGGGGGTGGCGCTCATGGTGAGGGTGTCGACGTTGACTTTGAGCTGCTTGAGTTTCTCCTTGACGGCGACGCCAAATTTCTGTTCCTCGTCAACGATGAGCAGTCCCAAGTCCTTGAACTTAACATCCTTGCCTATGATACGGTGTGTGCCGATGAGTATATCGATCTTGCCCTCGGCCAGGCGGGTGGTGATGTCACGTATCTGCTTGGCCGTGCGTGCGCGCGACAGGTAGTCGATGGTGACCGGGAAGTCTTTGAGTCGCTCGGTGAAGGTGGTGAAGTGCTGATAGGCGAGCACAGTGGTGGGCACGAGCACGGCAACCTGCTTACCATCGGCAGCGGCTTTGAAAGCGGCGCGTATGGCAACCTCGGTCTTGCCGAAACCCACGTCGCCACAGACGAGGCGATCCATCGGCCGGGCCGATTCCATGTCGGCCTTGACGGCCTGTGTGGCGGTGAGCTGGTCGGGGGTATCCTCGTAGATGAACGACGCCTCGAGCTCCTGCTGCATGTAAGTGTCGGGCGAGAACTGATAGCCCTGTTCGTCCTTGCGGGCGGCATAGAGGCGTATGAGGTCGCGCGCTATATCCTTGAGCTTGGCTTTGGTGCGCTCTTTGACCCGAGACCAGGCGCCCGAGCCTATCTTGTTGATCTGAGGCTCGACACCTTCCTTGCCGCGATACTTCGACAGCTTGTGCAGGGCATGGATGGAGACGAAGATGATGTCGTTGTTCTTGTATATGAGCTTGATCATCTCCTGGACGCGGCCGTTGACGTCGGTGCGCACCAGTCCGCCAAACTTACCGACGCCGTGGTCGATGTGCACGATATAGTCGCCCGGCTCGATGGCCTGGAGCTCTTTGAGCGACAAGGCGAGCTTGCCCGAGCGGGCGCGGTCGCTCTTGAGATTGTATTTGTGGAAGCGGTCAAAAATCTGGTGGTCGGTGAACACACAGCTGCGCGACAGGTGGTCGACGAAGCCCTCGTGGAGGGTGAGATCGACGGGGGTGAAAGGCAGGTCGTCGCCGCGGTCGCTGAAGATGGCGTGCAGGCGGTCAATCTGCTTGGGACTGTCGCTCAATATATATATGGTATAGCCGTCGTTCAGGAATGATGTAAACGAGTCGGCTATCAGGTCAAAATTCTTGTGATAGATGCCCTGGGGCGAGCATTTCATGTCGACGATGTCAGTGTCGTCGGGATTGGCGGCACTGTCAAGGCCGCCGGCATTGTTGGCGGCGGTGAAGTAGAGCCGTTTGAGGTCGAGCAGCCGCCGCTCGAAAGCATCGGGGTCGACGATCGTCGACATGGCCGACGCGTCGCCCACACCGGCAATCTCGGCACTCTGAGAGAAACCCTCTGAGGCGATAGCGCGCAGACGCTCGACAGTGTAGGTCATGTCGCGCATAGCCACGACGGTGTTGTCGGGCACGAAGTCGAGCAGCGACGTGGCGGCCGACGCATCAGCAGGCACATCGGCTGCTATCGTGATCTCATCGACCTTGCGCTCGCTGAGCTGGGTCTCGATATTAAAGACGCGTATCGACTCAATCTCGTCGCCGAAGAAGTCGACGCGATAGGGGTATTCATAGGCATAGCCAAAGATGTCGAGTATGGAACCGCGCAGGGCCCACTGACCCGGCTCGTAGACATAGTCGACCTGAGTGAAGTTGTTCTCACGCAGCCAGTGCTGTAGCTTGACCGCATCAACGTCGGTGCCGACGCGCAGGGTGATGGTGTGGTCAGACAGCTGTCGGCGCGACACTACCTTCTCGGCGAGGGCGTCGGGATAGGTCACAACAAATTTCACACGCTTGTCGTCCCAGCGGCTAAGGGCCTCGGTGCGCAGTATGACCGACGGCGCGTCGACCTGGCCATACTTGACGGCACGTTTGTAGCCCGACGGGAACATGAGAACGGCCTCCTCGCCCAGCAGTCGGGTAAGGTCGTGATACAGGTAACCGGCATCGTCGAGTGAGTCGCCGACTACGAGAACGGGCTCGGCGCGTTTGATTGATGACAACAACATGGCGGCCGACGAGCCTGCCACATTATAAAAAGTGACCGGCCGACGGCGTCTCATATCCAGCGCGCGAGCCATCAGCTCGAGGCGCGGCTTGCTTATGATGAGTTTTTGCAGCTGCTCGATTTTCATAGGATGCCGATGTATATAGACAAAAAAAGAATGGATAACGTAATACGTGATTACTAATTACCCATTCTCCTCTCTCTCCGCGGTGCGGACGGGACTCGAACCCGCGACCCCCGGCGTGACAGGCCGATATTCTAACCAGCTGAACTACCGCACCAACTTTTTGAGGTCATTTGCAAGTGAGTTATCCCTCATTTGCGATGCAAAGGTACTGCAGATTTTTGGACTGTGCAAATATTTGAACAAAAAAATTTAAACATTTTTACACATCCCGACACATACGACTGATGTTCAACCCATTATTTAAACCGCTATTGTTTATATGCGTCCAGTGCGCTCTCAAGCTCACTCACCACCATAGCCTTCAGCTCGGGCGGAGATATCACGGTGACGCGCGAGCCGTGAGACAAAAGCTCCTCGACAAAGTCGGGCGATATCTTCATGCGATAGCGGAACTCTGAAAAGGTGTCGTGTATCATCTCCTCCTGTGACGGATGCAACGGCACGGCGCGGAAGTACTTGGCCTGACGCGCATCGACCTTGAGCCTTATTTGCTTGACCTCGCCCTGAGTGAACACCACGCCAAAACTGTCACGGAAATAGGTCTCGGCATCGAAGTGGGCCGGAATCTCGTAGACGTCGGGCATAATCTCGGGAGCAATCATGCGGTCAAGGGCATAGGTCTTGATGACATCGCCGTCGCGTACGGCACGGCCGGTGACATACCAGCGCTGCTTGAAGAGTTTGAGAAAATAGGGTTCGACAATGACCCCGTGTGAGGGTGTGGTACGGGTATAGGGCGCGTAATCAAAGCGTATGGGGTGACGCTCCTTGAGAGCCTCTATCACCAGCTCGAGGTGAGAGCGCGCCGACGGGACATCTTCGAGGAATATGAGCTGTTCAACACCCTTGGAGTTGAGCAGCATCTCGTTCATGGCCTGAGTGTGCATCATCCATGAGTTGCGGTTACGCACGTGCTCGTTGTCCTCGGCTATGTAATACTCATTCGTGCGTTGGTCAAAGGCTATCTTGATGTGGAACAGCGCGTCGACCTCATCACGGAAGTTGTAGAACGAGCGGCGCGGTATGTCGCGGCCGTCGCTGTAGTTACTCGCGCGCCAGTGGGTGTTTATCTGAGTGCGTGTGAGACGACCATAACGTCTCAGTAGGGTGACGAGCCACATCGCACGGCTCAATTGCAGGGTTGACATATATTATTATGCTTGATTTAGTCAGTAACAGGTTGGGGGGTTAACTTTAAGCAGTCTAAGACCCACGATGACATAGGCGGCGTTGATGAGCAGCAGCTCAAAGCCGGTCTGATAGCCGAGCGTCACCAGCAGCAGGCGCGTGGTGGCCCAGGCAAGAACAGGGGCAAGCACACACACCAGCGGCACGAGACGGTCGTTGACGCGGCTCTTGCACGACATACCGTAGATAAACAGGCCCAGTATGGGGCCGTAGGTGTAGGAAGCCAGCGTGTAGACAGCACTGATGGCATCGCTGTCGCTCACATAATAGAACACCAGGATGATAAGCCCCATCAGAACCGACATGGCGACATGGACACGACGGCGCGTGGCGACATGGGCACGGCTGGTAGGGTCATTCTCGCCCTTGATGTCGATAGTATAGGATGTGGTGAGCGACGTGAGTGCCGAGCCGGCGGCCGAGTAAGCGGCCGCGATGAGTCCGACAATGAACAGCACGCCCACCGCGAGCGGCATCGAGCTGTGGGTGGCGACCATCGAGAACAGGCTGTCGGTCTTGGCCGGCATATCGACGCCCTCGGTGTTCTCGACAAAGATTACAAGCAGGGTACCGAGCACGAGAAACAGCGCCACGACCACGACCTGCATGATCGACGCCACTATCATGTTCTTGCGGCTCTGACGGTGGTCGCTACATGCGAGTGTGCGCTGCATCATGTCCTGGTCGAGCCCGGTCATGGCGATGGCAAGGAAGATGCCGGCGACAAACTGTTTCCAGAAATAGCTGCCCGACATGGGGTCGTCGAAATAGAACACGCGCGACGTGGGATGAGTCCTGACGGCATCCCACAGCCCCCCGGCCGAGTAGCCCATAACCCTGGCTATGAACCAGATGCTCAACACGACCGACATAATGAGGCAGAAGCTCTTCAGCATGTCAGTCCATATCACGGCTTTCACACCCGAGCGTGCAGTGTACAACCATATCAGGGCTATAGTCACCACTACATTGATTATAAACGGGATGCCGAGAGGCCCGAACACAAGCTCCTGAAGCACGACACATACAACAAAGAAACGCACGGCTGCCCCGAGCATTTTACTTATAAGGAAAAACCACGCGCCCGAACGGTAGGTCGAGCGCCCGAAGCGGCTCTCAAGAAAGCCGTAAATCGACACAAGGCCGCGACGATAGAACATCGGTATCAGAACGTATGCTATGACAACATAGCCCACCACAAATCCGAGTATCATCTGAAGATAGGCATATCCGCTGCCGGTTACCATGCCGGGCACCGAGACAAATGTCACACCCGAGATGGCTGCGCCTATCATGCCGAATGCCACCACGGGCCACGGAGTATGACGCCCGGCGGTCACGAATGTCGACCCGTCAGATCGCCTCGATGCGAGAGCCGATATAACGAGCAGCAGGATGAAGTAGGCCGCGATGACCACAATTACCAGTGCAGGGCTCATAGTTACTTGTATATCAGGTAGGGTTTACGGCGGGTCTCGAACGCGTTGACATCATCGGCCCACGTTGCCTTGATGTCAGCGGCACTTTTTCCGTCGATTATCATCTGACGCACGTCGCCGTCGCCTATGAGCAACTCAAAGAACGATGTAAAGAACTTGGCCGGACGGCCCATGCGGTCATAAGCGTCAATCAGATAGGTCAGGTCGACGCCGCGGGCTATGAGCGTGTCGGCAGGGACGGCACGGAGGTCAACACCCCGGCAGGGGCGATCCATCAGCGGCGGCTTGGTGGCACCGGGACGGCTGCGCGGCGTGAACGAGAAACCGCCCGAGCTCATCGACGGGTGGCCGTAGACTTCAAACGGCCAATCGGTACCGCGCCCCAGCGAGACAGGCGTGGCCTCAAAGAAGCATGTCGACGGGTAGAGATAGATAGCATGTATATTGGGCAGATTGGGCGACGGCGCTACGGGCAGTTCATAGCGTGTCGAGTGGTCATAACCCAGGCACGGCACCACCGTGAGGTCAGAATGTTTGCCACCCGCGAGCCAACCCTCACCCGAGGCCATCGACGCCAGCTCGCCCAAAGTCAGACCATGAAGCACGGGTATAGGCAGCCGCCCGACACCCGATTCATATTTCATGTCGAGCACAGGCCCGTCAACACCCATCGGCGCCGTTGGATTGGGACGGTCAAAGACCACAAACTTCTTGTCGTGCTCGATAGCCTTGTTCATCAGCTCCAACATGGTGCAATAGTAGGTATAGAACCTCAACCCCACGTCCTGAATATCGGTGACAATAACATCGACATCGGCCACATGGTCAAGCGCCTCTTTTTTGCCGCGGCCATAGAGCGAGAGCACGGGCACGCCCGTGGCAGGGTCGACCGACCCCCCGACATGCTCGCCGGCATCGGCCGTGCCGCGGAAACCGTGTTCGGGCGAGAATATATATCTGACGTCAACTCCGGCAGCCCTCAGCGCGTCGAGCGTGTGGGTACCGTCGGCTTTAAGACCCGTATGATTGGTGTACAACCCCACTCTCTTGCCATCAAGGAGCGGCAGGTAGACGTCGGGCCTGTCGGCCCCGACCGTGACAGCGACCGACCTCAGCACGAGCGCCGCAAATATCGCAAGCAAAAAATACCTTTTCTTCATAACTCAGTAAAGGTAGTGCATTTTTACCGCCCGAGCATGTTAATTTATACTAAATACTGTTTTTAACACCCGTTACATCAGAAATTAGTATCTTTGCGCCGTCAATAAACCAACATTATGATAGAAAAATCAATTCAGCGAATAAAGAATAAAGTCATTGCCGGCCAACCGGTCGATCAGGCCGATGTCGATTTCCTTGCCACCTGTCAAGGTGACCCCGAGCTGTATGACGCCGCCGAGGAGATAACCCGTGCCATGACACCGCGCACGTTCGACTCATGCTCGATAATAAACGCGCGCTCGGGCCGATGCAGCGAGAACTGCAAATGGTGTGCCCAGTCGGGTCACTATAATACAGGCTGTGACACCTACGACCTTGTCGACGAGGAACAGTGCATGACCGAGGCCCGGTACAATCACTCAAAGGGCATCAAACGGTTCTCGCTCGTTGCCAGCGGCCGTGCCGTGCGCGGCGAGGCGCTCAAAAAAGTGTGCTACATGTTGAAGCGGGTCAAGGACGAGGTAAGCATCTCGACCTGCGCATCGCTCGGACTGATAGGCCGCGAGGAGCTTCAGCAGCTGTGGGATGCAGGCGTGCGCCGCTACCACTGCAACCTCGAGGCAGCCCCCAGCTACTTCGGCAAGCTATGCACCACCCACACCATCGACGACAAGATAGCCACCATCAATGAGGCTCGGGCCATCGGCTTCGAAGTCTGCTCGGGCGGCATCATCGGCATGGGCGAGACCGCGGCACAGCGCTACGAACTGGCAATGAAATTGCGCGAAATCAATCCCAGCTCAATACCCATCAACATCCTGTGCCCCATTCCCGGCACACCGCTGGCCGATGCCGTGCCGCTCACCGACGACGAGATACTGACCACGATCGCCATTTTCCGCTTCATCCACCCGACGGTACAGCTGCGATTTGCCGGCGGACGTACCAAACTGTCGCGTGACACACAGCTACGCGCGCTGCACATCGGTATCAACGGCGGCATCATGGGCGACATGCTCACCACCGTGGGCTCGCAGATTGACGACGACCGCCGGCTCACGGCCGAGGCAGGTTACGAATCATAACATAGCTTTAACTATTATTAACACAGTGCCGCTGACCCAAACGTCAACGGCACTTGTTGTATATACATAAACAACGTTTTAACTGTAAATGAATCAATGACTATGAAATCAACATTCCTCTTAGGCACAGCCCTCGCTGCCGTTGCCATCGTATCGACCGCCGCCGATGCCGACGCATGCACACGCGTAGTTTACAGCGGCCCCAAAAGCGAAATTCCCGGCGTGGAGACTCAATATATAGTAGGTCGTTCGCTCGACTGGAAAACCCCTATCCCTACCAACCTCTATGTCTACCCGCGCGGCATGGCCAAGAAAGGTAACACCATTCCGGGCTCGATAGAGTGGACATCGCGCTATGGCGCAGTCTATGCCGTAGGATATGACGGCGGCGTGACCGAGGGCATGAACGAGAAAGGCCTCGTGATCAACGGCCTGTTCTGCAAAGGTACCATCTATGTCAACGACAAGACCGACAACCGCCCCGCCATGTCGATGGCGATGTTCGTGGCGTGGCTGCTCGACATGAACGCCACCACCCCCGAGGTTGTCGATGTGCTCAAGAAGCAGGATTTCACCATCTCGGGCGCCACATTTGACGGCGGCACCGTGTCACAGCTCCACTGGGGCATCACCGATGCCGAGGGCCGCACAGCCATCCTCGAGTTCCACAATGGCAACGTAGCCATCTATGAGGGTGACTATCCCGTGCTCACCAACGACCCGACATTCCCCGAGATGCTCGCCATCAACGACTACTGGACCAAGGTCGGCGGCGCCAATATGCTCCCCGGCACGGTCAAGAGTCCCGACCGATTTGTGCGCGCCAGCTACTTTGTCAACCACGTCGAGAAAACCGACGACGTCAATGTCGGTATCTCTATCGCCCGTTCAATTATCATGAACGCCTCGGTGCCCTATCTCTACACCGTCGAGAGCGAGCCCAACGTGTCGTCGACCCAGTGGCGCTCATTCAGCAACACACGCGAGAAACGTTACTACTTTGACATCGTCACCAACCCCGGCATGTACTACATCGACCTGAAGAAATGCAACCTCGAGCCCGGCGCATCGGTGATGAAACTCGACACAGCCCGTGACACCCAGATGGTGGGCGAAGCCAACGCATACCTGCGCCCCACCGCCCCCTTCACCCCCATGTATTAATTACAACTTCAAGTGATTATATAGCAGGCGGGTAGAGAGCCAACCGGTTCCCTACCCGCTTTATTTGTGGGGTTGACGCGTGCTTACTTGGGGAGGTTGAACACGGTCGATATTTCCTGCATCTGCTCGGCGGTCATGCCGTCGGGCACGAAGCCCATGGCGCGGGCATCACGGTATATGACGGCACTCTTGTTGAGCACATCGATCATGTCGAAGGCTTCCATGACATCATCACCGACGGCAAACACGCCATGCTTCTCCCACATCACCACGTCATAGTTGTCGTCGATGGCCTTGATGGTCTCGTCGGCAAGTTCAACCGACGACGGCAGCATATAAGGCACGATGCCGAGACCGCGCGGGCAGAATGCCTTGGTCTCGGGAATCATGCTCCACAACAGGTGGGTGAGCACATCCTTTTTCAAGAACTCGGGATTGTGGCTCATAGCCACGAGCTGTATCGGGTGGGTGTGAACCGATGCCTTATAATTCGCCCCCTTACCTATCAGATAGTTGTGCACACTAAGATGTGAGGGCAGCTCTGATGTCGGTTTTACAGGCTCATCGGCCACAATCTCATAGTGGGCACAGTCGTCACATATTCTGATTATAGAGCCGTTGGCCATAGGCCGGCGCGCGAGGTCGCGCATGCGGCGGTTAGTACCCTTGCAATAAAACCAGCACCCTTTCAGGTTAGGGAGCGTGGCGCCTATGGGCACAGGCTTGGTGATGGCCGGCATGGCGCGCATAGCGTCGTCGACATGCTCGGTAATGTTCACGGTGATGTTGCCGCCGTTGCGCTCGGCCCAGCCTTTTTCCCACAGGTAGCCGGCAACCTCGGCGACTTTATATACCTCGGCACTCAGCGCCGGGCGATTATCAAGAATTGACATATTATATCAGTTGAGGTAAAAAACATGAGATTATGAGTATCACGATACCCGCCGCGAGCGTCATGATCGTAGCGCGCGAGCAGCCTTTCCACTCCTTGAGAATGATGCCCCACACATTGGAGAACACCACATTGAGAGCCATCAGGATGCAGAACGACAGGGTCATGAGCGTGGGCGAACCGATCAGGAAGCCCTTGCCGAGACTAAGGCCGAAGAACTGACTGTACCACAGCGCGCCGGCAAATGCACAGAAGAGCAGATTGTTGAGCCATACCGACCCGTTGGCATAGTCGCCCCACGACCTGTTGCGGGCGTTCTGCACCAGACAGTAGACCGCGTTGGTGACAAATCCGCCCACTGTGACAAGCAGTGTGGCGGGCAATGTGCGGTACATCGCCGGGGTGAGCTCGCCGAAGTTGATGTCGCTGCCAAACTCGAGCCCGACATTGAAACAACCGCTCATGAAGCCGGCAAGCAATGCTATCGCCAGGCCTTTGGGGAAGTTGAAATCCTTGACGGCCTCTCGCTTCTGCTCGTCGGTGAGCATCGACGACTTCATCGAGCCGGCCACGCCTATCACGGCGATACCTACCAGCGTCACAACCACGCCGATTATCACAGAGGCGGTCAGTGCCGACAGGGCATCAAGCTCGGGAAAGAAAACATTAAGCAGTATCGGGCCCATGACCGTACCGAGGGCGGCACAGGTGCCGAGGGCTATCGACTGGCCGAGCGCCACACCGAGATAGCGCATTGACAGGCCGAAGGTCAGGCCGCCTATGCCCCACAGCACGCCGAACAACACCGTCATCCACAGGTTGAACGGGTTACAACCGCCAAACAGTTCCCACAGGCTGTGACCTGCCGGGACAGCGAGCATGGCGCCGATTAGCGGGAACACCAGCCAAGCGAACACGCCCTGCACAATCCAGTATGACTCCCAGCTCCACGACTTGACTTTATTGATTGGCACGTAGCTGCTCGACTGGCAGAACGCGCCTATCGCGATGATGAGCAATCCAATAAGAGCTTCCATCAGCGTCGTGAGGTTACCTCGGTTTCATACTTCTCGACCTCGGCTATGAAATCGGCACCGGCGGGCACGTTGTTGCGCAGGCAGAACATGTTCCACACGTCGCCGAAAGGCATTGCCTTGGCCTCCTCCATCAGAGCGAGTTTCTGGAAGTTGCGGTTGGTGAGTTCGAGCTCGCTGAGCTTTGATACAGGCTCGAGCAGGCCGCGCAGAATCGACTTCTGAGTGGCGCGGGCACCTACGACATAGGCACCGATACGGTTGATCGAGGCATCGAAATAGTCGAGACCTATGTGCACGCGGTCAAGGGCATTGCAGCGTGTTATCTCCATGCACAGCTCCAGGGTCGAGTCGTCCATGATGGTCACATGGTCGCTGTCCCAGCGCATAGGGCGCGAAACATGCAGCATGATTTCGGGGCAGAACAGCAACACCGACGCCACCTTGTCGCCCACCACCTCGGTGGGATGGAAGTGACCCGTGTCGAGAGTGACAATCTTGTTGTTCTTGGCACAGTAGCCCAGATAGAAGTCATTGCTGCCCACGGTGAAGGCTTCGAGACCGATGCCGAACACCTTCGACTCCAGGCAGTCTTTCATGTGCTTGTACTCGGTCTTGTATATCTCGTCGAGCGAGTCCTTGAGAATCGAGCGGTAGAGCATGCGGTTGACCGTCATCTCCTTTTGTCCGTCGTGAACCCACAGGTTCATGATACACTGGTCGTCGAGCTGACGGCCCATCTCGTCGGCGATGGCGCGGCAGCGCTTTGTGTGCTCGATCCAGAAGTCGCGTATGCCCTTGTCGGGATTGCTCAGCGACAGGTTGCCCGACTTGGGGTGAGAGAACGATGTCGAGTTGAAATCGAGTTTCAGACCGTTGGCCTTGGCCCAGTCAATCCAACCCTGAAAATGCTTGATGCTGACCTCGTCACGGTCGATTTTCTCACCGCCGAATTCGCCATATATCTCGTGGAGGTTGATACGGTGACTGCCGCCGAGCATCGAGCAGACTTTGAGCAGGTCGGCGCGAACCTCGTCGATGTTGCGGGCTTTGCCGGGATAGTTACCTGTGGCCTGTATGCCGCCGGTGAGGCTGCCGGCCGACTCAAAGCCGGTCACGTCGTCGGTCTGCCAGCAGTGGAGCGAGAGCTGTACGTTCTGTAATGTTTCGAGAGCTTTATCGGTGTCGATACCAAGCTCGGCATAGCGCTGACGGGCTATCTCGTAGGACTGTTCAATTTGTTTTGCGTTCATGATAATGATATTATTTTTAAGTATTTGTCGTATGCTGCATCCCTGTCACAATCGGCCGACGGGGTAAACGTTTTCAGGTGATTTGACTCGCGTATGATGCGGCGCATCTCGCCGAGCGAGCCCACCTCGCCGGCGGCACGTGCCTGCACCATGATATTGCCGGCGGCAGTACACTCCACCGGGCCGGCCTCGACCTCGACACCAAGCACATCGGCTGTCATGGCGTTAAGGAAATCGTTCTGCGAGCCACCGCCGATGACATGCAGGCGCTTGATAGCGAACGGTGCGAAGCTCTCAAGCAGCTCGAACACCTGACGGTAGCGCAGCGCGAGGCTCTCATAGATACAGCGCGTGAACTCGCCCTGAGTGCGCGGTTCGGGCTGCCCCGTGCGGCGGCAATAATCGGTGATGGCGGCCGTCATGCTTGCCGGATTGGCAAACGTCGGGTCGTCGGGAAAAATGAGTGAGCGCAACGGCTCAGCATCGCGTGCCATACCGACAAGCCGCTGATAGGACGTCTCGAGTCCCTCGCGCGTCCACTCCTCGCGGCAGCGCTCCAGGAGCCACATGCCGCAGATGTTTTTCAGGAAACGTATCGTGCCTTCGATGCCACCCTCATGGGTAAAATTCTCGGCAGCCGAGCGGTCGTTGATAATCGGGGTGTCGATCTCGATGCCCATCAGGCTCCATGTGCCCGAGCTAAGGTAGGCAAAGCCCTCGCCGCCGTCTGACGCAGGCACGGCAGCGACAGCCGACGCCGTGTCGTGACCGGCCACAGCCACTACGGGCACGGGGCCGAGACCTGTGAGCTGCTGTACCTCGCGGCTAAGTGTGCCTATTAACTCACCGGGCATCACCTCGCGGCCAAAGCACTCTCTGGTCATGCCTACCGACGCCAGGATTTTCTCGTCAAGGCGGCGTGTCGAGGCGTTGACCATCTGTGATGTAGAGGCCATCGTGTACTCGGTCACCATCTCGCCCGTGAGCAGATAGCTCAGGGCGTCGGGCAGAAACAGCACCTTGTCGGCGACATCGAGCGCCGACGCGCCGGCGCGTCTCATGGCCGAGAGCTGGAACAGCGAGTTGAACGGCATTACCTGGATGCCTGTGAGGCGGTACACCTCATCGGCCGGCAGTCGGTCGGCAAAGTAACGGGCAGGCTCACCGTCGGTGTGAGTGTCGCGATAGCTGCGCGGCGTACCTATGATGTGACCGTCGCGGCCTATCGTCACGAAGTCCACGCCCCAGGTGTCAATACCTATCGAGGTGAGCTCGACTTTGCGCCCGGCAGCGGCACGCAATCCGCGCAGAATCTCGTCATACAGGCTCCATATATTCCAGTAACAACGGCCGCCGTGACGCACGATGCTGTTGGGGAAGCGCGTCAGTTCCTCGAGTGTCAGCCGTCCGTCGGCCAGTGTTCCAAGTATGGTGCGACCCGACGTCGCGCCCAAGTCTATTGCAAGAAAATGTGACATTTAGTATATTTTAATGATTACATCTTTAAGCAGACCCGATGCAGGCAGGGCCGACTGCGGGCCGTGGGTCTTGAAGTAGGTCCATGTCGTGCGCTCGCTCTCGGGGAGCATTGAGTCGCCGATAAGGCGATTAACCCAGGTATTGACCACCTCGATTTCAATTTTGTTCTTTCCTTTTTTCAGCATGCCGGTGATATCGACCGTGTAAGGCTGTGTCCACACACCGCCGGCATAGACGCCGTTGACCCTGACGCGCGCCATCTCCCTGACATCGCCGAGGTCAAGTTCCACGCGACCCTCCGGGACATCATCAAGTTTAACTGTGGTGGTGTACATGGCCGTGCCCGAGAAGTATCTGACCGACTCATCGTCAGACAGCGACAGGTCAGCGAGGCGCGGCAGCTTTATACGCTTGCTCTTACCTGTCATCGGCACGAGGTCAACATCCCACCCGCCCGTGAGCGTGATTGAGTCGACGGGCTCGGGATAGTTAACGCCACTTGCCGCAGTATCTTCGCGCTCAAAGACCACAAACACACTCTCGGCCCGGTCAAGTTTCAAATGTACAGTCGTGTGGCCGTTTATACTGCTGTACTCGGGCAGGTCGCGGCGCGAGCCTTGCATGGCATTCCACAGCTCGGGTCGGCGACCGGCAGCATCGCGGAACATCGCCTCGACCTCACACGGCCCGTTGCCTTGGTTGGTAACGAAATAGATGTCACGGTCGCGGCCCTTGACGTGGGCATATTTCAAATCGGGATTACCGTCACCGACATAGCCGAAGTCGGGCGTCACGCCAAGCAGCGCGAGCGCATGAGGCATATCGATACCGGTCATAACCAGGCCGTTGCCATAACCGCGTATGCCCGGGCGAGGGTTATCATCGGTGCCCCACAACTCGTCGGCCATCGCCTTGACCTCGGCATCGGCCACGCCATAGTTTTGCAGCGACGGCGAGCTCAGGGGCTTGGGACCGAGCACAACGGCTCCGTCGGCCACGAGCTGCTTGATCTTGCGCAACAGCTCGGGACGCATCGTGCGCGACGGTGGCAGCACGAGCAGGCGGTATGCCGTTCCGTGAGGAAGCGTCAGCCTGTGGTCGGGCGTCGCCGCGAGGTCTCGTTCTATAACCTCAGCGTTAATAAAGTCATACTGGTAACCAAACGGAAGCTCGGGGTCGGTGATACCGGTCATGACCGGCGCGTCCTCGCCTATAAAGTAAGCCACATCGGCCACATAGTTGCCCTGCTGCAGCAAGTAACCGACACGCTTCAGATAGTCGGTGAACAAGTCGAGCTGACGGTACCATGTGTTCTTGCGGTTGAACTCGGTGCCGTAGGGGCAGTTGTTGCCCGGGAAACGGTCGTTGTCGGGCTGCGATACCATGACGTGGAGCAGCGAGGCATTGACTCCCTCGGTAAAGAAGCGGTCGGCACGCTGCTTCAACATGCGCGGCGAACGTCCGAACTCATTCCATCCACAAGTGAACGACTCAGACCAGCATACCGGCTTACCGTACGTGTGTGCAACCGACGAGGCGGCGCGGTTCTCGATGTCGCCGAGACTGCCTTCGCTCCAAAATTCACCGCCAACCTCATCGCTCTGACCGCCATACATCAGGAACTCACCCGGGAAACCCCAGTGTCCGTAAGGCTCAAGCCACAGTTTCATGCTGTCGCGTCGGGCAAGCTCACTCAGGGCGCCGATATGGTCGTATGCGAGACGGTCGGCAATCATGCGCCTGACGTCCCACAGGAAACGGTCGGTGCGGTCGGCACTTCCAACAACCGTACCGCCGAATGTCGGCAGATAAGGTGTCGGGTCGTAGCCGTATCGGGCCGTGAAATATTCAAAGAAATCGTCGCCGAAGTTCTGACTGCCACGCTCATAGCTGTCAGACACGATGTAGCGCCACGTGCGGCGTTCATCGGCCGGCACATGCCGCATTATATCGCCGATGAAACTGTCATAGTGATTGACGAGAGCCTCGTGGCTCCAGCGGTCAATCTCGAGACCGCGACCGTCGCCGGGCAGCGTAGGCCCGTTCTCAACACCCGTGGGCGCCATGTAGGCACGCATTATCACCCAGTCGCCGTCGGGCACGTTCCACACAAGGTTATCACCTTCCCGGCAGGCTGTCACATCAATTATATCGTTCTCGCCAAGCACGACATCGCTATCAAGCTCGGGCGATTGGCCCCATTTGTAGTCGTTCCAGTATGGCAGTGGCGACTGAAACATCTTGGCCAAAATCTTGTCGGCATAAGAGTCTACGACAGGACTCTCACTCACCGTTATCTCGCTCACACGGCAGTCACGGTTAAGTTTCATA
This sequence comes from uncultured Bacteroidales bacterium, assembly GCA_947175245.1. GTDB lineage: Bacteria > Bacteroidota > Bacteroidia > Bacteroidales > Muribaculaceae > JAAVFS01. The sequence goes on along the minus strand of CAMWLW010000007.1, from coordinate 18,651 downwards.
TCGAGAGCAAAGCAGTCGCCCTTAGCCGCGGCAATCGCCGCCGACGTCTCGGCCAGCGGGTCATAACCAACCTCGGGCATCATGTTGGTGCGGTCGACTTTGAAGTTGCCGGCCTCGCGCCACACATCGCCGTCAAGCACCCTGACAGTCACGTTGCCCGATATAGGCGACACACTCTTTATCGATACCGAACGTAGTGTGAAGTCATCTTTGGCAGGCTTTATCATCACAGTGCAACTGTCGGCAACGATCACGCCGGCGGTCGACCCGTCGCCGTCAAACATGGCAACCACGTTATCGACACCTGTCGCTGTCACGTTGTCGGTGGCGACACTTATCGTATAGGCAGGTATCTTTCTATATGCCAACACTTTTACATCACTGAGCATATTATCGGGACGTGGCAGGGCAATCACCTTGTCGCCACCGTGTGCCTCACACCGGGCCACACCGAGATAACGCTGAGACTGCTCGGGCCTTACCCACGGGCCACCGCTCTGACTCCAGCCGGGACAGTTGAACACGCCTATCTCCACACCCTCCTCGGTAGCCGCGCGCATAGCGGCACGTACACATTCATACCACTCGGGCGACTGAATCTTTATGTCACCCTGCTGAGCCTGTCCCTCGTCAAGACCCTGAAAGCCGATATATGCACGCGTAATTCCGGCCTTTTTCATAGACCTGACATCATCGACCACACCCTCGGGAGTGACATTGCCCGACAGCCAGTACCAATAGACTGCCGTAGGAACCTCTGACGGACGTGCAAACGTATCTTCAAGTTGTGAACGACTGTCGTCCCGGGCAACCATCGCCGACGGCAAGACCGACGCACACAAAAGCAATAGTGATAATGAAAGGCACCTCATTTTCTCATATATTTATAGTAATCTTAATTTTAAGACGATTGAAAAAAACGCTGTCATAAAGCCGCCGGCGATATTTTCACTTTAAATAACAATCATCGTTAATATATCTTAATTATGCGCCTGAAAATCAATAACAAGTCGTTGTATTTTTTATTTTTGTAGGAAATAAACCACTTATTATCACTACAATTCATGCACAGGCTTACAAGGATATTTTCAATTTCACAATTTTTAACAATTGCTGTTTTGGCCGGCTCATTCATGCGCGCCACCGAGGCACGGTGCCAAAGCCCCATCGACTCGCTTATGAGCGTTCTTGATAAAGCGATTGAGAACCGAGATACATACCTGAACAACCGTAAGGGGCTTATCCGGGATCTGAAGAACGGCCTTGACACACTCACCGACCCGATCGATATCTATAACCGCAACTCTAAGATAATTGACCTGTACGAGTCGTTTGTCAGCGACTCGGCCAAGAAATATCTCAATGAGAACCTCATCATCGCCGAGAAAGCAGGACTTATAAACAAGGTGAACAACACCAAGATACGTCTGGCGCTGATTTATGCCATGAACGGACAGTTCCTCAAGTCACACGACCTGTTTGACAGCCTCGACTACAACTCGCTCGGTGATGAAAGGCCGCTGTATGCGTGGGCCAAGCTCAAATATCTTGAGAACCTGATGATAAGCTCTGACGAGGAATCACAGCGCGAACTCTACCATCAGGAACGGCTCGCATGGCGCGACTCCCTCATCAACATGTTCAGCGAGGGCAGCGACCTGTACCGCAAGGAGGTAGCCAACCGCTGCCGCGAGGTGGGCGAGTATGACACCGCGCTCGCCATCTTCAACGACGTCTATGCCCAACAGGTTCCCGAGAGCCATGATGCCGCGATGGTGGCAAAGGCCCTCGCCGACATCTATCACCTCAAGGGTAACGAGGAAATGCACAAATATTACCTCATCCTCTCGTCGATCGCCGACATCAAGCAAGCCGTCAAAGAAAACGAGTCGCTGCTCGCGCTTGCCGAGATGATGTACAGCTCGGGCGAGATTGACCGCGCCTACAACTACATGCGCGTTGCGCTCGAAGACGCCAACTATTACAACTCGAGTTTCAAAAACGCGGTCATTGCCCGCGTGTATCCCATTGTCGAGATGTCATACATCGAGCAGATCAACGCCCAGCAACACCGCATCAAGATGGTGATGTGGCTCGTGGCACTGCTCGCCGTGATAATGGCCGTCATAGCGCTGATGTTCTACAAACAGCGTCAGACGGTGAGCCGCTCGCGCGCCGACCTCGCCAAGGCCAACGAACGCCTGGAGCGCGCGTCGGTAAAACTGGCCGAGGCCAACCTGATACGTGAGCGCTACGTGGGCTATTTCATGCACCAGTGCTCGCTCAACGTCGACAAGCTCGACAAATTCCGCATCAACGTCAACCGCAAGATCAAAGCCAACCAGGTCGAAGAGGTCTACGTGATGTCATCGCGCCCGCTCGAGAAAGAGCTCGACGAGCTGTATGAGAACTTTGACCGCGCGTTCCTCAACCTCTACCCCAACTTCATCGAGGAGTTCAACAACCTGTTGCAACCCGACTACCGCTATGCGCTGCCCAAAGGCCGACTGAATACCCCGGTGCGCATATTCGCACTCATACGCATGGGCATCACCGACATGACCCAGATTGCCGGCTTCCTGCACTACTCGGTCCAGACCGTCTACAACTACAAGAGCAAAGTGCGCAAGAACTCAATCCTCACCTCCGAGGAATTTGAAGAGAAAGTCAAGAAAATCGGCACCCTCGCCCAGTAACATCTCCCTTTTTAATCATCAGTGATTACCGTATTTCTCTTCAAGGTATTCTCTGAGTTTCGGAGAATCTATGCCCTGATACACGCGGTTGCGGTCAAACACAGTCCAAGAGCCACCATCGGGGAAATCTCTCGTTTCAAAACTTTCAGGGTCGGCACATTTAATTATTGAATCCTGAAAGAACACAGTTTTTTCATCCTTGCCATAATTAAAGTCCATGTGTGTGCTTCCTGTGTAGGATGAGACCGTTACAGGGCGGAATGTCTTCGGATTTGCTCCCTGCAACAATTTATTGCTCCACCATACGTGCTGATTATCTTTATACCAGTTTTCAGTGATATGCTCGAATGTTGAAACATCAGCATCAGGTAATATATGAAAGTTTGTATCATATATATTTATTCCGTCAGAATACATCAATCTTCCTAATCGGGTGAGTTTCGTGTAATCTCTTATCTGCGACTGCATTTCTTTTTTGTAAGCTCTATATCTGTCTTGTCCCACATAGAAATCCACCTCCTTGAATGTAGCCGGGTCAGCGCCGAGGACTTCCTCTCCCATAAAGAAAACCCGGTATTTATCAGCGGCGTAGCATCCCGATTGTTTCGGTTGCCGCGCGTCTATAGGATGAAATGTGGCATAATCAATATCGGGTATTACAGTACCATTCAGATAATATCCATTGTACTTATCTTTTCCCCAACTTGTATTTCGCCCTAACTTATCTTTCAGTACCTCAAATGAAGATTTATCTCTTACATTTAGAGCCGTACCATTTTTATAAAAGTCGTTCTTATCCTCGGTCAATTCATACGAATGTACCTTGAACGAGGCGGGGTCTACCCCTTGCATCAACTTTCCGGAGTTATACACATTAAACGCGTCAGCCGCATAACCCTTTCCAATGACACGAAATGACTGCCCGTCAGCCCCATCTATCATACTGCCCCAATAGAAAGCGTGCGTCTTGTCACGGCCATAATCATCTTTCAGAACTTCAAAGGTCTCAGGGTCGGCATCAACCTTCCGTGACCTATGCCCATGGCCTTCATCCCAAGTATGCCATGTAACTTCCTTTCCATCGTTCTTATATCCGGCAGTGCAAGAAGCAAGCATTAATGACATCAGCAAAAATACCGGCAACAACTTTTCTATTATTATTTCCCTAATATTCAATAGTCTATTTCTTTTTGTGTTTGAACTTGATGGTTTTCCGGGCCTTGCGTTTTGGCTGTTTGACCTTGATTGTCACGGGGTCATCGTAGCCATCGACAGTGATGCGGAATATCGCCTCTTTTAACGGCACGCCGTCTTCGTCTTGTAGATCCCAATCACTATTCCAATGAAATCGAATTTCATCATCATCACCGACATAAATCGGATCTAAATGTATCGCTGCCTCATTGCCATTTTCATCAATATACAATCTGTCTATATCGACATCTAACCGATCGATTCGATTGCCTTTTTCATCAATTATATTTAAATCAAGTGTCCCTTTAGGCGGTTTCTGCGGGCCATATGCACCCACAACTATTACTCCATCCAAGTCGGAGTATTCCTCCATTATGACTGTAATTGGTTCTGATAGATCTTTTACCGTAATCGTCTTGGACGAAAAACCAACATAAGATACCTTTAAGGTATCACCTACGCAAGCATATAACTCAAAATTACCGTCAAGGTCGGTAGCCACGCCATTAAAATTTGTCAAATTCAATACCGTTGCGCTGGGTATCGCTTCAGTCGCTAATGAATCGACTTCGGTAGGCTGTAGACATTTGACTACGCCTTTGACTTTTGAGGCACTGACACAGGTTGTTGACGTGCGTTCAGCCGGCACGGTTTTAATCTCAATTGGTGATTGGGCATCGGCTTTCATCGGCATGAGCATGGCGAGGGATGCTGCCGAGATTCCGGCCAGGGCTACGGCTTTCCCGGTGAGGGAGCGGGCGCGGAGCTGCTGCTCAAGGTAGCGAACCTCGGCCTCACATTTGGGGCATGTGCCAAGGCAGTCGCCCTTGTAGCGACACTCCGACGTCGCGAACTCTATGCCGTTTGCCTCAGCTATCTGACGGCGTATCTCTTTCAGTATCTTGCAGGTCTGCTTTCCTCGTGCCATAATCAATCAGCTGGTAATTTGAATTTAATGGGAACTATCATATAAGCGTTGACGGCCTTGCCATCGAGCATACCGGGGGTAATCTTTGGGAAACTTTGTACAACACGCAACGCCTCTTGGTCAAGAGCAGGATGCTTGCTTCTTACAATCTCAGGCTCGCAAACACATCCGAATGTATCGACATAGAACTCTACAAGGACAGTTCCCTGTATTCCCTCCTTTAATTGCTCTTCGGGATACTTCAGATTCTGATATATACAACGCATCATTCCTGCGTCCCCTCCCGGAAATTCCGGGGACTTATCAACTCTATCGTACACACCTTTTTCATCGGGAAATGGGGGACCTATGTATATGGTACAAACTTCCCCTTGTAACCGAATTGTATCATCATTATTGACAGATACTTCTTCTTTACCACCAAGATCTATTCCTTTTTCTTCCATTGGAGGTTCGTCATCAATATCTCCAACGATTGGGATCTCAATATTAGCTATAGCAGCGGCAATATCCTCTTCTTTGACTTCCTGAGAGATTGATACCGTGTCTTCAAGTATCGTGGCTTCGCCTTCCTCAACAACTTCAACCATCTCAGTGTCAGTCATGGTTTCTTCAAGCATTTTATCGTTGGCCTGAGGCTTGGTAGATGTGCCGCTGCATCCCGACATGAGGATCATGCCGGCCGAGATCCCGGCCAGGGCTACGGCTTTCCCGGTGAGGGAACGGGCGCGGAGCTGCTGCTCAAGGTAGCGCACCTCGGCCTCGCATTTGGGGCACGTGCCGAGACAGTCGCCCTTGTAGCGACACTCCGACGTTACGAACTCTATGCCGTTTGCCTCAGCTATCTGACGACGTATCTCTTTCAGTATCTTGCAGGTCTGCTTTCCTCGTGCCATAGTCATCGGTTGGTAATTTAAAATTAATTGTAACGGTCTTATATGTATTGACTTTATTGCCATCATACATACCGGGAGTGAAATTTGGGAAAAGTCGTACAACACGCAACGCCTCTTGGTTAAAAGCCGGATTTTTACTTCTTATTATTTCCGGGTGGCAAACACGGCCCATCGTATCGACATAGAACTTTACAAAGACAATTCCTTGAATTCCCTCCCTTAATTGCTCTTCGGGATATTCAATATGCTGATCTATAAAACGCTGCATTTCTTCTGCCCCTCCCGGATATTCCGGGGACTTATCAACTCTATCGTACACGCCTTTTTCATCGGGATATGAGGGACCAATCCTAATTTCCCCATGAACTCGAACCTTAGTGGAATCTTCGTCACTGGCAGGATCCCCTTCTTTAACACTGAGGCATATTCCTTTTTCTTCCATTGGAGGTTCGTCATCAATATCTCCTACGATTGTGATCTCTTTTATAACTCTCTTGCTGGCAGACTCCTCTTCTTTGATTGTAGATAAATCATGTGAGACGGAGACCGTATCTTCAAGTATCGTGGCCTCGCCTTCCTCTATCTCTTTAACCACCTCAGTGTCACTTATTTTTTCTTCAAGAATTTCATTGTTGGCCTGAGGCTTGGTAGATGTGCCGCTGCATCCCGACATGAGGATCATGCCTGCCGAGATTCCGGCAAGGGCTACGGCTTTCCCGGTGAGGGAACGGGCACGGAGCTGCTGCTCAAGGTAGCGCACCTCGGCCTCGCATTTGGGGCATGAGCCGAGACAGTCGCCCTTATAGCGACACTCCGACGTTACGAACTCTATGCCGTTTGCCTCGGCTATCTGACGGCGTATCTCCTTCAGTATCTTGCAGGTCTGCTTTCCTCTTGCCATAGTCAGTGTTTACGTATCTGGTAAGTGAATAAATCGAACCGGTCAAACCCGAGCGCTTCGAGTTTTTTACGGCTTGCCTCGCGGTCTGATTCGGTGTTATAGTTTGGTATCAGCGGTATGCGTATGAGACAGTCACTCTGACGGCCGGCATCGGCTATCAGGTGCAGGTTGTCGAGGACACGGCCGTTGCTCAGCCCCGTGTAGTCGCGGTAGATATCGGGGTTCATATCCTTGATGTCGACAATCAGGGTATTGACCACGGGGAGCACCGCCTTGACATTGGCCATCGGCACGTTGAGCGATGTCTCCAGATTGAGTTGCCACGCCGTACCACACAACTCGCGGAACTCGCGGATAAACTGAGGCCGCATACACGGCTCGCCGCCGCCAAAAGTGATGCCACCGTTGGTGGCGATGAAATACAACTCGTCGATGCGCGTCTCGACATACAGTTCCTCGGGAGAATACTCGCGGAAACGTTTGCCGTCGCCCAACGACTGCGGGTTAAGGCAGTAGCAACAACGTAGCGGACAGCCGTGGAATGCCACAAGCGTGGTGACGCCATCGCCGTCGGTCGAGAGACGATGCCGCGCAATACCTATTATCCTGGCCCGCTGCTGCTCCATAAGTCGAGTAATATCCTTCTAATTATTCCATCTTCAAGAATTTGTAATTGCAAATATCTCAAATTTTTCTGAGATATGCCGCATAGGATGATGTCTATTTCTTTTTGTGTTTGAATTTGATGGTTTTCTTGGACTTGCGTTTGGGATATTTAACCTTAGTTATCACCGGGTCATCGTAGCCCTTGGCAGTGATGCGGAGTGTCACCTCTTTTAAAGGCTTAGAGTCCTCGTCTTGTAGATTAGGGTCGTAATTCCAATCCAATATGAATGTAGAATAATAATTGATGTAATCTTCATATAAATATCCTGCAACCTCGTTGCCATCTTCATCAATAAACAATTTTTCTATTTCGACATCTGATAGATCTATTGGATTGCCTTTTTCATCAACTATAATTAATTCAAGCAGCCCTTTACCTTTAAACTTTTTCTTCGGATCATGCGTACCTACAACCACCAGTCCATTCTCCGGTTCAGGGCCCTCGTACAATATTACCGTGATTGGTTCTGATGTATCTCTTACAGTAATTGTTTGTTGGAAGAAGCCTATATAAGCGATTCTTAATACATCTCCTACACAAGCATTTAACGCAAACTTGCCATCTATACCTGTAGCAACACCATTCCCTTTTGTCTGATTTAACACAGTTGCGCCAGGTATCACTTCAGTCGCTATTGAACCACCTTTAGTTAGATATACGCAATTGACCGTGCCTCTGACTTTTGAAGAATTGGCACAAATCGCGGCCGGACGTTCAATAGGCACGGTTTTAATCTCCATTCGCGATTGGGCATCGGCTTTCATCGGCATGAGCATGGCGAATGTGGCTGCCGAAATTCCGGCCAGAGCTACGGCTTTCCCGGTGAGGGAACGGGCACGGAGCTGCTGCTCAAGGTAGCGAACCTCGGCCTCACATTTGGGGCATGTGCCGAGACAGTCGCCTTTGTAGCGACACTCCGACGTTACGAACTCTATGCCGTTTGCCTCGGCTATCTGACGGCGTATCTCCTTCAGTATCTTGCAGGTCTGCTTTCCTCTTGCCATAGTCAGTGTTTACGTATCTGGTAAGCGATTTCCATTCATTTTTATATGGACACTTCTGGTAATGTGAAATATATCCAATTACAAAATTACACAAAAAGTTGAAATACAATTGACAATCTATATTAAGCCTTAAACATGTTTTCAATTTTTACCACAACGCCTAGTATGTCCACAAATGAAGGTACGTTATCCTCGTATATCATATTCATTACCATAGTATCATAGTCGGTTTTCCACTCAGCTATGACACTTACAGAGGGAGTAAGGGTAATCCGTTTGCGAATGTCGGGTGTATAGTCTACATCTCGTATTGAAGTGAATACTTCACGATGATGGCGAATAGTTTCCCAAAGTTCATCATCAGGAATAGCCTTGTCGGCAATTCCAGCCTCATACATCTTACATAGGTCATACAAGTGTCGTGATTTACGGTTGGCATTCCGGCAACCATCGGTTGTGAATAACTCATGAAGCAGGAATGCCTTTTCAAGAAATGTCTTTTCTGCAACAGCGGCGACAATCTGAATTTCGTTATCATTTGATGTAAGATGCGGAAACGCCCCGGTTACAAAGGATTCAACCTTTACTTTGGCAGTCGGTTCAAACAAAGAACGTGATCCAACTTCCAGCAATACCTCATCACGGAGATATGGATTAGCTCCAGATGGCAATACCGACTTATAGATTATATGAATCTGTCGAGGCTCAGGATATGTCGCGTCTCCTTCTCCATCGGGGTCTGCCTTAATCGTCACAAATTCACTTAATCCTGCGTGTTCTACCGCCAATGTCAAGTCATTGGCAAGAGTATCCCGAACAAATACCGACGACGCTTTACGCAATTTCTTTAATTGCTTCTTGGTTACTTCACCCTCTATCCCGAACATACTGCGATCTATGGCAATGTCAATATCTTCTGAAAACCGTCGGATGACACCCCAGACTTTGCTGAGTGATGTGCCACCCTTGAACACCATCTTGTCAGCGTATGGCAGTGAGAAAAGGATATTGAGTATCTCAGTTACCCAAAAATCTTTCTCAATGGCAGCTACAGGAAGTTTTATCTTTGCGGCTGTCTGCTCAAATACGGTTCTTCTTTGAGCCTCGGTAAGTATCAGAAATTTATTCATAGGAATCGAGTATAATTTTACGAATCCATGCCGGAATCAGGGCAAAATCCTTTCTTATTGTTTCTAATGGTATGGTTTTAACCAGATTGCTGATATGAGCAAGCTGAGTGTCGGTAATATTGTTTTCTCCGATTTCACGCAGAGCAAAAGTGAGAAGCATTGCGATTTTATTCTGAAATGCCAGATTTTTTTTAGCAGTGTGTTTGAACTGTATGCCCCTGCTTCCTTCCAAATTTACTTTACGTGGTGATCCATCTGTCATATATACCACATTCATCGGCAATTGGGTCGATAACCCAAGTTTATTAAGTGCATACGCCCCGGTCGGAACAATCTTAGCCTTGTCCCGCCTTGCAATAGCGGCGGCAATCTCCTCTATGGTAGGATAAAGAATACCCAACCCCAAAACCTTATCAATCTTTGGATAACAATAGACACCACGTGCCACTCTTATCAGCTTTTTGGTTGCAGTCAGTCGTTCAAAGGCTTTTTGGACAGCCTTTGAATCTCCATATCCTGCATAATCAAGAGGCGACACTATCGTACCCCTGCCGCATTTTGATATACTTGTAATTATTCTATCTTCAAGAGATTGCATTGAATTTTAAGAGTAATTTTGTCGCAAATATAACGTAAATTTGCGACAAAACAAAATCCACTCAACATGATATGCCGAAGGCTGCAGCGCCTCGTGCCCTGGTGGGGAGCGTGAGGTGATGCAGCCTTATGCGATAGAATCAAACGAGAGAGTTTAAAGTTTCTGAAGCTCGAAGTGGTGTACTACGGGTTTGTTGATGCTGTAGATGGTGTTGGTGAGGGCGTCGAGGGCTGACTGCATGCCGTCGCGCACTTCCTTGTGCATCATGGCGGCGTAGAGGGGACGGCGTCCCTGCATCCAACCGTTGCCGGCTATGTTCTTGTCCATCACCTCAACGGCATGGCGGTTGTTGGCGTTGAGCAATCCGAGCTGCTGGAAGAAGCCGTGCTGACACCACGCGTAGTAGCGGAACTCGCGCTCAAGCTCCCAACGACGGTTGTTGAGGTGCATGACAGCGAGTGCCTGCTGATACTGGGGTGTCCAAATAACCTCGGCGAGGTTGACGCCCTCGGCAAGCTCGGCTGCGCTCCATGAGCCCATCTCCTCACCGTCGATAAACAGGCGGTAGTCGCCTTTGAGGCCGGTGACCTTGAGTATCTCCTGGTTCATCTCCTCGACAAAGGGCACAATCTTCAGGGCCTCGGCCTGGGGATGTGACATACCCCAGCTCTGGGCGATGGTGTCGACGGGATAGGGCAGTGACTTGGCGAGATAGTCGAAGCTGATGGTCGAGCCTTTCTTCACCAGGTCGGTGACGGTGCAGTTCTCCTCCTTGACGAGCTTGCCCTTGCTGCCGTTGATCTCGATGTCGGCGACCTTGTTACCGGCCATGCCCTGAGCCTTGAGGAAGAGGTAAGCCATCACCATGTGGCCGTGGTTGTCGGGGTGAATACGGTCGGTGCCGCAGAGGGTGAAGCTCGAGTCGGCCTGCTGGAAACGGTTGTTGATCTCAACCATCGGGCGGTTCCAGTCGATGTGCTCCCAGCCGTGCTTGTCGGCGGTAGCCATCTGGTAGTCGACGATGCGCTGGATGGTCTTGTTCTTGTCTTTGAAGTTGTTGCCTTCGATCTTGGCGTCGTTGTCATAGGGCGATGTACCTACCATGACCATGCGGGTCTCGGGCAGCCCTTCGAAACGCTTCACCATGTTGTTGAAGTTGCCGATGCTCTCCTGATATTTCTGCTCGCCGAACTCCTTGGCGTTGTCGCCGTTGTACTCGAAGTAGCCAGAGTCGTTCATGCCGAATGTCACAATCAGCACCGAGGGGTCTTTGCTGAAGATGTCATTGTCGAGACGCTTGTTCATGTCAAAGGCAGTGTCGCCGCCGATACCGCCGTTGAACACCTTGAGGTTCATTTCGGGGTAACGGGTCATGTAGTAGAGCCAGATGTAAGAGTGGTAGAGACCACCGTCGGTGATAGAGTTACCGAGGAACACCACGCGGTCACCGTCCTTGAACGGCTTGATTTCCTGAGCCTGAGCGGCGCCAAAGGTCATGGCACCGATTACGGCCGATAAGATTAGTTTTTTCATTTAAGATATTGTTTTATGTGAGTTTATGATTTCTTTACAGCAACACCTACGCGCGAGTCGGCACAACCATAGTAGAGGTACCATGCTCCCTTGTAGTAGACAAGCCCCTCGATAAAGACGGTGCCGGCCGGATACTGGCCGCTCTTCTCATAGTCGGCCTCGGGGATGAAGAACGGCTCGTCGAGACGCGTGATGAGTCGCTCGGGCTCGGCGGCATCGAACAGTGCCTGGCCGCCGCAGTAGGTGTTGGCGGTGTAGCGTTCATCGCGGTTGTCGCCGCCGGCGTTCTTGGCGTTATAGAGCAACACGATGCCGTCGTCGGTGAGCAGTGCCGGCGGCCCACACTCGGTGAGCTCGCTGTCAAAGTAGTTGTCGCGGGGATCCATCACGTGGAGCAGGTCGCCGTTCTCGTCGACCATCGGCGTCCAGTCAACGAGGTTGTCAGATGTAGCCACATTGACAAATTTCTCGCCCCAGTACATGTAATACTTGCCATTGACCGGGGCAATCACGAGGCGGTCGCCGTCGAGTCGGGTGACGATTGATGCCGACTTTGAGAACTCGTTGCGGAAACGGCCGTCGTAGGCCTTGGCAAATGCCGGGCCGTGCTTCTCCCAGTTCACGAGGTCGGTCGAGGTAGCGATGGCGAGGCGGGGCACCTGGCGGTTCCACTGGGTGTAGAACATCACGTATGTACCGTCGGGCGTAACGGCCACGCGGGGGTCTTCACATCCGCCGGGCCACTCATATTCGCGCTGGCTGTCGTCGGCGGGGAACACCACGGGCTCGGCTGAGTAGGTGAAGTTGACACCGTCGGTCGAGACGGCACGGCCTACACGCGACGTGCGGCTGCCGATGCCGGTGGCCGAGTTGTCTTCTGAGCGGAACAGCACTACAATCGAATCGCCCTGAACCGTGGCGGCCGGATTGAATACGTCGCTCTCCATCCATGCCACCGAGTCGCCGCGCATGGGGCACAGGAACCTGACCGTGGTGTCGGGCGACAGCACGGGTGTCTCGCTCACGCGCTCGAAGCCTGTGAGTGCCCAGTTGTTGTCGGGCTGCTTTTGGCCGCCACACGCTGTGAGCATAGCGCATGCCGAAATAGCATATAATATTGTATGTTTCATATATTTTAATCGTTAAATTTAGTCATAAGATGGGGGTAACTTATCTGACGCCCACTTCTTGTTGGGGGTCGACGAAGTGGTGTACTGGAGCGTCGCGCCGTTCTCAAGATCACTCCAGTCAACCCATGCACGGTCGTGATTGCGGCCATTGAGTTTCAGAGCGCTCGTGTAGATGTTCTTCTCCGAGCCGCCGGTAATGTGAACGTCGTTACCGTTGCCGAGGTGAATGGTTATATCTTCAAAGATGGGAGTATTGAGCGTGAAACCGCCGATACCGGGAATCTGGGGATAAAGACCCATGCAGGCGAGCACATACCAGCCGCCCATAGTGCCGAGGTCGTCGTTGCCGGGCAGGCCGTCGATGGCGCTGCTGTACTGCTCGTTGATGATGCGGTTTACCACGGCCGATGTCTTCCAGGGCTTGCCAATCCAGTTGTAGGTCCAGGGAATCTGGAAGCTGGGCTCGTTGCCGCTCGCATACCACTCGTCGCCATAGCCGGCGTCGAGGCGGCGGAAGAGATAGTCGAGACGGCGCTCAGCCTCATCGGGGCCGCCGATTATCTTGATGAGTCCGGCGATGTCGTATGGTACCATCCAAAAGTAGTTGGGATAAGTCGACTCGCGCCAGTCGGCATCGAGCGGACGCCACGAGCCGTCGGCATTGCGGCTCTGCAACCAGCCGGTCTCGGGGTTGAAGAGGTTCTTCCACGAACGCGCCATGCCGAAGTAGCGCCAGCTCAGGAACTCGTCGCCACAGGCACGCAGCGCAAACTGACCGATGGCAAAGTCGGCCGTCGTGTACTCGAGCTGAATCGACGAGTCATAGTAACCCTTGGTGAGATACTGCTCGAGGCCGGGACGGGTCTCGACGGTCTGAGACTTGGAGCCGGGCTCCTCGGCACCTTTGCGCATGATCTTCAGCAGCGCGTGGGGGTCGTAATTGCGGGCACCGAACGCCCAGGCGTTGGCTACGAGCGCGGCCGAGGGGTCGCCCTGCATCACGCCGGTCTCGATGTTGGCCATGACCCAGCGGGGGAACGAGCCGCCCGACTGCTCGGCAAACTTCTGGTGAGAAATCACCACATCCGACGCCACCTCGGGCTCAAGTATCGACAGGAGCTGAATCTGAGTGCGGTAGGTGTCCCAGTTGCTGAACGATGTGTATTGCTTGGCATTGGTGGTGTGCACCTTGTCGTCGGCGCCCATATACTCGCCGTTGACGTCGCTGCACACATTGGGGTGTATCAGCACATGATACAGGTGGCTGTAGAACTGCTCGACACGGTCGGGATTGGTGCCCTTGACCTCGATGCGGCCCAGGCACTCGTCCCAGCGCTTCTCGGCGGCGCTGGCCACAGCGGCAAAATCCCAGCCGGGATTCTCGGCGGCGAGATTCTGGCGCGCGTTCTCGACCGAGACATACGACACGCCTATCTTGTAGTCGATTGTGTGGCCCTTTGACAGGTCGAAGGTGAAATATACGCCCGAGATGGCTCCCTCGGCAAAGCGTGCCTTGGGGAAAAGACGGTCGTCTTTCCACGTGCCGGTCTCGACAGCGTCAGCATTGAACTCGGCAACGAAGTACACGCGGTAGGGAGTCTCGATGCCGCAGAAATTACCACCCATGGCATATCCCTCACACGAGTTGGGGCCGGTGATAACCACGGCGGCGTTCTCGATGGGGGTGGCCGAGACGCCGGCGCCGATAATCACGGTGCCATACTTGTCGTCGGCAGGGAAGTTATACTCGGCCATGCCCGTGCGCTCGGTCACGGTGAGAGCGGCGTCGATGACGTTCTGCACCTTGGCCTGATAGAGTCCGGCGTGGCCGCGCTCGTCCGACACGGTGACACGGTGGTCGATGATGTTGCCGGGCGACACGGTCAGCTTGCCTGTCAGCGGGAAGGTGGGGAAATTGCCCATGTGGGCACATCCGCCACCGCTCAACTGGTTGATGACAAAGCCGCCGCGCTTGGCAAAGTAGGTAGGTGTGAACTGCACCATGCCGAAGGGGTAAGTGGCTCCCGGGTAGAGATAGCCCGAGGTGAGCCCTACGCCCTTGTTGCCGATAAGGGTGTTGACCTTGCCGGCAAATTCTCCTGTGGCGCCGCCTGCGGCAAGCGTCGCCAGGAGTAGAAGCAGACTGAATATTTTTTTCATACGTATATGTTATAATGTGACTTGCAGGCTTAGTGACGTGTGAGCGAAAACGGAACAGTCGACTTGTCGACGCCGCGCGTGTAACAGGGCGTGGCCGACATCTCGAGTGTCAGCACGCCGCCGCGGGCTATGTCGCCGTAGGTGATGTAGTTGAGGTCGTAGGGTTCGCCGTTGAGTCGGGCCGAGGCGATATAGACGTTCTCGGGGCTGTTGTTGACAGCCTCGACGGTGAATGTGTTGCCGTTCTCGAGTGTGATGGTGGCTTTACCGAACACGGGGCTGCCGATGACATACTGGTCGGTGCCGGGGCACACGGCATAGAGGCCGAGCGCGCTGAGCACATACCACGACGACATGCCGCCCTGATCCTCGTCGCCGGGAAATCCCTTGGGGGTTGAGTCGTAGAGACGGCTCATGATCTGACGCACCCAATACTGGGTCTTCCAGGGCTGGCCGGCGTAGGTGTAGAGATAGGGCATGTGCTGTATAGGCTGATTGCCGTGGGCATACTGGCCCATGTCGGCAAGCTGCATCTCGACCATCTCGTGAATCATGCCGCCGTATGTGCCGGGGATGACGTCGCCGGGCAGCGAGAACACCGAGTCGAGCTTGGCCACGAACGCCTCGTCGCTGCCATAGAGGTCGATGAGACCCTGCACGTCGTGGAACACCGACCAGTTGTAGTGCCAGGCATTGCCCTCACAGTAGGGGCCGCCCCACTCTATCGGGTTGAACGGCTCGGCCCACGAGCCGTCCTCACCGCGGCCGCGCATGAAGCCGGTGGCGGGGTCAAAGACGTTGCGGTAGTTGTACATCTGCTTGGCAAAAATATCCTCATAGAATTTGTTACCCGTCATGCGCGCGAGCTGCCATGCACAGAAATCATCATAGGCATACTCCAATGTCTGAGCCGTCGAGCCCATCGACATAGGGTAAGGCACATAGCCGAGCGTGAAATATTCTTTCCAGCCGGCGCGGCCGTTGGCACCGCCCCAGGGGCCTTTGTTCATCACCTCGTGGGCGTAGGCTTTGAGCGCGCTGTCGGGGTCGAACGTGCGTATGCCCTTGACCCACGCGTCGGTGAGCAGCGATATCGAGTGGTTGCCGAGCATGCCGCCGGTCTCGCCGGGACACGACCACGACGGCAGCCAGCCACACTGTTTCTGAGCGTCGAGCAGGGCGTTCATGTAGCGCCCCTGCATGGTGGGGTGCAGGATGTTGGTGAGTGGGAACTGTGAGCGGAATGTGTCCCAGAAACCGTTGTCGGTGTACATGTATCCGTCATGTATCTTGCCGTCATAGGGGCTGTAATAATAGGGGGTGCCGTCGGGACGCAGCTCATAGAACATACGCGAGAACAGGTTGGAGCGGAACAGGCACGAATAGAACGTGCGCAGCTCCTCGTCGGTGCCGCCCTCGACCTTGACGCGGCTCAGCAGGTCGTTCCACACGCGGCGGCCGCGCTCTTTGGTGGCCTCGAGCGTGCGGTCATCGCCGAGCTCGCTGTCGAGGTTGACGCGGGCCTGCTCGGCCGATATGTATGACGATGCGGCCTTGGCCTGTACCTTTGTGCCGGGCTTGAATTTGAGATATGCGCCATAGCCCTTGCCCACGCCTGTGGTAGCACCGGGCATGATGCTGTCGCTGACATTCTCCCACAGGCCCCAGGCCTCGAACGGCTTGTCAAACTCGACGACGAAGTAGTTGCGGTAGCTCTTCGAGTCGTTGAAGAAGCGCTGGTTGTTGACCCAGCCGCTAACCGTACGGCGTTTGGGGTCAATGTGAATCGAGCTCATCTCGGTGTAGCCGTCGAGCACCAGCCACGCGTCGTCCTTGCCGGCCGGGAAGCTGAAGCGCAGGTGCACGCCGCGCTCGGTGGGTGCCATCTCGGTAGTGATGCCGTTGTCGAGCGTCACGGCATAGTAGTGGGGACGCCCCGTCTCGTTATCGTGACTGAAACGGGTGGCGCGCGCATCCTCATTGACCACAAGGTCGCCCACAACGGGCATGAACGAGTAGACCGCGTAATCGCTCACCCACGGGCTGCACTGGTGGGCCTGGGCAAAGCCTCTGATGGCGTCGGCCGAATAGGTGTACTTGAAGCCATCGCCGTTGCGGCCCGTCTGAGCCGACCAGAAATGTACGCCGTAGGGCATGCCGGCCGTCGGGTAAGTGTTGCCCCGGCTCAGGCCAAAGTTTGAATCGGTGCCCTGCAACGTGTTGACATATTGCGTGTAATCGGTAGTAGCCCCGGCCGCTGTAACGGCAGCCACACCCACGACAATACTAAGCAAATATTTCCTGACCATTGTTTTGGTTATAATTTATGTGATGAAGTCTACAATATAGACGACCAACCACACAAATTCTTTATACCCCACCCCCAAATTTTAACTAATCAGAATACTTTGTCCCAATTGTAGACGCGATAAAAGAACGGGCGGTACCAGTCGGCCGAACCGGGATTGCCGAAATTGCGCCAAAACGAGTCATCGGCGCCCTCTTTAGAATTGTCGACATCAGTATTGGTCGAGATTACGAGTTCACCGTCGCGCGATAATGACTGGTGTAAATTGAGCATATACAGGAAACGGTATTGGTCGCCATACATGTCATGCTGCATGGAATCGAGCGGATTAGGAAAGGACAGTAACCTGCGACAGTCGGTGAACGGCCCCCAGGGCGTGTCTGAAAGCATGATATCCAATTCAGAGCCATAGGGGAACTGCTGGGCAAGCATATAGTAAGTGCCGTCCTTCTCAAGCACCCACGGCAATGTGAATGTGCCCTGACCTGGAGCTATGCCGGCGCGGATAGCCTGTTCGAATGTCGGGTATGAGTCCTGCCACACTAATTCGTCGTCCTCACCGGGCACATAATATTCGAGGCCGGTGGTGAGGTCGCCACCCTTGGTGCGAGCCACAAGGGGTATACTCATCAGGTACTCGCCGATGTCAAGATAGGTATACAGATAGAGATGGCCGTCACTGCTATCGAGCATCGTCTGGCCGTAACCAAATGGGTTGTAGGAAATCCAGTCGTGGTCGACTGACTCAAGTCGCATGTAGCCCGGGTCGCCAGGAGTACCCTCGAGACTGTATACCGCGAGCGCGGCGTTGTCGCGAATCATCTCGCCTGTGCCAGGCGTGTGGATGCCCAGCCATATAAGATGCAATTTGTCGCCGACCACATTGCCCTCACCGCTCCAGTAGAGCCAGTCTTTAGCTATGCCATCTTCAAACTGTTGAGCCTTTGGATGATCGAGGTGGGTCAGAATCTGATAATAACCCGGGGCCGACGGGTCATCGGTCTGAATATAATCTGACAGCCACAACATGTCGTCTGAAGTCTCGCCGGGACGACAGTCACTGGCAGTTTGCACCATGAGCGAGTTGCGAGGAAAACTACATGCCCCCCGAGCACGCGTAAGACTGTCGACGACTCCATAGAAGCTATCGTTAAACGTCCAAAGCACGTTATAGCCAGGCAGCCCGACCGTGTAGACCCCATCACCTCCGTTCCACCCGAGCGAACGTGTAAACATGCCGTTATAGAGCTTGTCCTTGTAGGCAAAAGCACCGTCGGCGACCATGCTGTCGGGTATTGCCTCAAGATTCCATTCGGCTGCGACTACAGGAGGCAATGATTCGCGAGATGACGTTGTACACTGTACGCTTGCACCGCACAATACAGCAAGTGCAACCGGGAAAAGTAGACAGTCTATTTTCATGGTGAAGTGAATTATTATATTAGAACCTATTTATTGAACGATAACCTTGCGGGTGGTGGTGCCACGACGCTCGATGTAGGGGTG
>CAMWLW010000006.1 GCA_947175245.1 uncultured Bacteroidales bacterium | reverse complement strand
TTAAACGGTTTTTCGATATTCTTACTTAATTTTGCATTTGCTGTTGGACTATACATGCTCACAGTAAAACTCCGTTACAAGAAACCCGGCGTGAAGACAAGCCACCTTATCCAAAAAAGCCTTATTGACAAAGACAACGACAAAGTATCAGCAGACTTTCGTTTCGCATCAGCCGTCGCGATGTTCGGCCAGATACTTCGAGACACCGACTTCAAAGGAGATGCGACCTACCGGCAGGTAATAGAACTCGCAAAGAAAAACCTAACAAACGACAGCGAAGGCTACCGCCGCGAATTTGTCCGACTCGTCGAAACCGCCCAAACCCTCAAATAACCGACCCCCTAACCGCCCCAACACACATATTATATAATATAGACGATAGAAATAACCACCCGAAAGCACTTATTTTCAAATATAATTAGTAACTTTGCACAAGTAAAGGTGTCTCATGGGAGCTCATTAAAGCATTTAAGACCAATCAAAAAGTCGACATTTCTTGAATGAATTCATCCCGGCTTGCAAACACAGCAAACCGCCACGCCCACCAAAGTTAGCGTATAACTTCCTTAACCACAATCGCATACACGTTAAGGCAGGACTAGCCATTTTGCCCCAACCAAAGATTAGACTAAAAACTACGGACTTTTCGTAAACATGCATAGCCCTGATTCGCAATTCTGCGATATATGTTTTTAGTAAATTTCAGAAATCCTGGTTAAACTCCAATCAACATTGAGATTTCCAGCTAATTTGAAATAATCAGGAGCCAAAGCAAAAACATCCTGAAAATCATCCGAATTCCAATCATAATACGTGATCATGGAATCCATTAATGAAAAGAATAAGCGTATAGCTAAAAATACAGCTTCTTTGTACATCCGTAGTTTGGTAAGCCTATTCATAGGCTTATTCACAGTACGCTATGTTCTGAGAGCATTAGGAGAAGATGACTACGGCCTATACACAGTAGTAGGTGGAGCAATTGGCTTTCTTACCTTTATTACTGGAGCATTATCTACCGGAAGCCAAAGATTTTTTTCCTACGCTCTCGGTAAAGGTGACAAAGATGAGATTAAAGCAAATTTTAATGCGACATATACTATCAATGTGGTTCTTATTCTTGTAATCATAGCAATAGCAGAATCCGTAGGTGTTTGGTTTATCAATACTGTATTACAAATACCGGAAGGAAGAAGATTTGCGGCAAATATAGTTTTTCAGATAGTAATTATTTCTACCGGAATTTCCTTGGCATCATCACCCTTTATGATGGCGATTATGGCGCATGAGGACATGCACATTTTTGGCAAAATGTCAGTCTTGGATGCCATTATAAAGGTCGGGATATGCATATTGCTATTTATACTCCCTTTCGACAAACTTATTGCATACGTATTCATGCTTTTGATTGGAACGCTTTTGGTACAGAGCATATACGTCATTTTTGCAAGACGAAAGTATGAGGAATGTCATCCTAAGCTTGGTTGGGATAAAAAGAGAATAAAAGAAATCACTTCTTTTAGCTTTTGGAATCTATTTGGTAGTTTTGCATGGGTAGGTAAAAATCAAGGCCTGTCGGTTATCCTTAATATATTCCATGGCCCAATAGTTAACGCAGCTCAAGGAATTGCAAATACCGTTCGAACTGCATCCAGTACATTCTCGAATGGATTCAGTTCAGCTGTAACACCACAAATTGTCAAGAAATATGCCGTGAATGATTATTCTGGAATGCAATCATTGGTACACAGGGGTAGCAAAATGACATTCTATCTTATGTTGCTGGTAGTGTTGCCAATAATCTTATGTATAGACTTTCTTCTTCAACTCTGGTTAGGTGATCATTCAGGACATGTAGCACCATTTTGTCAGATTCTATTACTAGAAGCCCTTATAGATTCTATTTCAATGCCTATGGCTTCAGCAAACCAAGCCACTGGTAAAATTGCACTTTATCAGGGTCTGATCGGATTCTTTGGTTTACTGACAGTTCCTGCCGCATTCATATTCATGAAACTAGGCTATGCACCGGAATGGGTTCTGATCGGGAGCTTGATTTTTCAAGTCGGAGTAATTGGAGTGAGAATAGTATTTTTAAGACGCATCTATCCGCAAGCCATTAAAGGAGCGATGAAAAGTGTTATATTACCATGTACGATAGTCGCGTTATGTTCGTTCGGCATTTGCATAGCATTAAATATTAACGTTGAAAATCTTATTACATGTATATGGGCAGTCCCCTTATATGTGGGAATATGTATGACTCTTATTTGGCTTATAGGCTTGACTAAGATAGAACGGAATAAATTAACTAGTTTTATTTCATCAAAAGTTAAAGGTAAACAATTATGAAACTGTCAAATATTAGAATCGAAGATACTGAGACTCATTCCTATCTTACGGTAGATATAGAGTGCGGCTTTTCAACAAGTAAAAGTCTATGGTTCAGCGTTTCTGAGAATTATAAGAATTGGCTTACAAACGATGTATATGACGCCTTTATGATCGCAGCTGTCTGGCCATGTATGTGTTATAAAGAAGATATAATCATTGAGGGATATGTATCAAAAAAATTATATAAAAATTTAACTTCCTACGTAATACCCTTAATAAAGTCTCTTCGCCCGGATTATGAGTGTATCGATATTAAGGTCAAGGGATTTAAGTGTGCTTATAAAGATAATAGCGACAAAGTTGGTACGGGTTTTTCGGGTGGTGTTGATTCTTTTTCCACTCTAATCAATAAATTTGAGAAAGAGGAAGATATTGAATATAAAATTAATACCCTTTTCTTTTTCCATATCGGTCAATATGGCAATATAAATAATAAGAATACGGAAGCTAATGCATTAAAACACTATAAATCATCCAAGAGGTATGCAGATGAAGTGAGGTTACCATATGTCTATATGAACTCTAATATGTTTGAGTTCTATAGACCAGAATGGGAATATGATGCAGGGCCATTATGTCGAATTGCTTCAATTTTGGTGTTTCAAAGAAAGCTTTGCAGATATTACGTATCAGGATCTTATCACTACCAACAAATCAAAGATTTTGAAACATACCATCATTTAGATGATATTGCGGATCCATTTATATATATCATGTTAAGTCCTGAAAATTTAGATATTATTTTGGATGGTTCTCAGTATTATCGATATGAAAAAACGAAGTTACTTGTAGAGTATGAGCCGGCTCAACGATACTTGGAGGTATGCGTGTCTGGTAATTTAGACAAGTACAATAGGAAAAATTGTTCAGTTTGTCATAAATGTAATCGTACATTAATTGTCTTAGATGCATCAGGCAAGTTGGATTTATTTTCAAATGTATTCGACATAGACAAATATAAAGCACAAAGAGATATTTATTTAAGTGTCTCAAAGATGCAATATCACAAGAATCCATTCGCAAAAGAAAATTATGATTATGCTAAGAGTCATGGGATTAAAGTCCCTAATAAATTCCAAGCGACTATTACCTTATTTATATATAGGTTCCGGAATTTAATAAAAAGGATAACAAAATGAATTTAATGAAAATCCTTAAAAGAAGTATTCTTTATATGTTTAAGGGTATTCCTAGCAATATAGTGACTACGAATATTAATTTAATCGATGCAAATGAATCACTTAATGGTAGGACGATTATAGTAACAGGTGGAAGTAAGGGGATCGGTTTAGCGATTGCTAAAAAGGTTGCAGCTGAGGGAGCTCAAGTTATCATTACTGGACGCGATGAAACGGCCTTGATAAAAGCTTCGAAAGAGATAAATTGTTTCTACAGGGTTTTGGATATTTGTGAAATTGAAGTTTTTGAGACGTTCATTGATAGTATAGTTCAAGAATTCGGTAAGATAGACTGCATTGTTAATAATGCCGGTATTTCTTTGCATGAAAGTACTGTTTTAGATGTAACCCCTAAAAGTTGGGACACTCAATTTGATACGAATCTGAAAGGACCTTTTTTTTTAACACAAAAATTCATAAAATATCTTGTAAGCAACAATCAGTCAGGAAATATACTTTTCATATCTTCTGAAACAGGTAATACTTGCGACATTCGCCCTTACGGTTTTACAAAAGCGGCTACTAACAGTATGGTGGAAGGTATGGCTTTTTTGCTCAAGAATAAAGGTATTCGTGTAAACGCTATTGCACCAGGAATTACAGCTTCGGCTATGACCGGCATATCTTCGGAAGGCAATCTCTACGCCGGAACATACGGTCAAGGGCGATTCTACCTGCCTGAGGAAATTGCCGAAGTTGCAGCATTTCTCTTATCAGATGCATCAGACTGTATTTCTGGCCAGATAATAACTTGCAACAATGCGCAAACAGTCAACGCACGCTGGAAAAAATAATTATGGCACAAAAATATTATTCTGTTGAACAACAGGTTCAAGTAGTTGTAGCTCTTTTGAAAGAGTATGGAATCTGTAGAATTATCGCTTCTCCAGGCACAACAAATCTGACATTTGTGGCATGCCTGCAGCATGACCCATTTTTTAAAGTGTATTCCGCACCCGAGGAAAGATCAGCTGCCTACATGGCTATAGGCATGGCCGAAGAGAGCGGAGAGCCGGTTGTGATCACTTGTACTGGCGCTACCGCTTCCCGCAATTACTACCCTGCACTTACAGAAGCATATTATCGTAAACTACCGGTACTTGCCATAACAGCCACTCAACCAAGGGGAATTATCGGCCAACTCGTACCACAGGTAATTGACAGGAGTTCTATGCCTAAAGATACCGCTAATTATAGCATCCACATTCCTATTGTAAAAGATAAGGCTGACTACACATTCGCCGTACTGAAGACAAACGAAGCGCTCCATTATCTTAAGAGGAATGGCGGCGGCCCGGTACATATCAATCTCGAGACTTCTTACGATAAGGATTTCTCGGTTAAGGAACTACCCGCCGTGAAGAAAATCGGCTATTACCGCATATTCGACACACTGCCACCTATATCCGACGGTAGAATCGGAATATTCGTCGGTTCACATTCGGCAATGTCATCAGAATTGACTGAAGCTATCGATAAATTCTGCTCCAAGACAGGAGCGGTTGTCTTTTGTGACCATACAAGCAACTATAAAGGGAAATATAGATTCCTGTATCCTCTAGTACTCTCTCAGGACAACTGGACATCAAATCTGGGAAAATTAGACCTCATGATTCATATCGGAGGTGTGAGCGGAGCATATAC
The DNA here is from genome assembly GCA_947175245.1 of uncultured Bacteroidales bacterium. GTDB lineage: Bacteria > Bacteroidota > Bacteroidia > Bacteroidales > Muribaculaceae > JAAVFS01. Next base: position 54,728 of record CAMWLW010000006.1, on the reverse strand, counting down.
ACAGCCTAATTCTGGCCGAAAATGGAGAGTCTGTGAGGACGGTCTGATCAGAAGTGTTTATGGTCTTCCTGAAGCGGTATTTGAGATGCGCGAACTAGACTTTTTTAATCATTATGCAGGCTTATTGCAGAAAGAAAAGGCATCATATCTTAATGCGTGCCACGAAACTTATCAGTCGATATATAACCTGATTCCTGAATCTCTGCCTTTTTCCAATATATGGGTAGCAATGATGCTTTCAAAGATGATTCCGGAAAATTCCATAATGCATTACGGCATTCTAAATTCTTTACGCTCATGGAACTTTTTTGAAATTCCATTGTCTGCGAATTCATACTGTAATGTTGGTGGCTTCGGTATTGACGGTCCATTGTCAACAGCTATTGGCGGGGCATTGGCACAACCCGATAAGATACATTTTACTATAGTAGGAGACCTCGCATTCTTCTACGATCTGAATTCATTAGGTAACAGACATCTTCCTTCAAATCTCAGAATACTGCTGATAAACAACGGCCGCGGAACTGAATTCACAAACTATAACCATCCTGCCTATGCTTTCGGAGAAGATGCCGACATTTACATGGCAGCTGCGGGTCATTATGGGAACAAATCGTCTGAGCTTGTAAAGCATTATGCTGAAGATCTTGGATTTGAGTATATGACTGCATCTTCTAAAGATGATATCACGGCACTGGCTCCAATATTCACTGATACAACGAACACGTCACGTCCTAAGCTGATGGAAGTGTTCACTGATTCAAAACTTGAAACCGAGGCGCTGCACATAATTCGAAACCTAAAAGTCGATGGGAAAAGTGTACTTGAAAGTAAGATACGCAACGCTATCGGGAGAAAAGGAGTGGAAACAGTAAAGAAAATTTTAGGAAAATAAAATTATGGTACCCATCACTAAAGCTAGAGTAAAAGTCTGGACATATTGCCTAGTGGCAATCCCTTCATTAATTGCCTATATTTTATTAATGGGCAACGATAAGACCAAGTTAAAGATGGACATTAATAGGTTTTGGATACATCTTAGGGGCAGTACTCCCAAAAGTCATTTTAGAGCATTCTATTATCTGATGTGTGGCATTCGGGAATTCCGAAATGTATTCTATATGCGTTTAGGTTACACCTCAATGCTGATATCCTGGTTGATGCCCGAAATGGTAGAATTCAGCTTCGCCACTCCGTCGAGATTTGTTGGAGGCGGCGTTTTCGTACAACACGGTTGGACGTGCGTCGTCGACGCAGAAACCGTTGGTGAGAATTTGTGGATAAACCAAAATGTAACCATTGGACACCAAGGTAAAGGTCATCCTCAGATTGGTGATAATGTCCGAATTGGTTCCGGTGCGGTACTCTTGGGTGATATTAAGATCGGAAACAATGTGAATATAGGCGCCAATGCTATTGTGGTTAATGATGTGCCCGATAATTGCACTGTCTGCTCCCCCAAGGCTGTTATTGTTAAGCGATTTGAAGGCCTGAATCCTAATGGCATACAGGGCGAACGCGCGAATGGTCCTCTCCATTCCATTTTGCCTGCAGTAAATTCTCGAAATAAGGGGTAATTAATTGTTATTAAGTTATAGATCATTATGAGAGAGCCTAAAGTTTCGGTTATTATACCAGTATATAATACAGAAGCTTATCTTGATCAGTGTATAGATAGTGTTTTGAATCAATCAAACACCGATTTTGAATTAATCTTGGTTGATGATGGTTCGACTGATAACAGCTTGGAAATTGAAAATAGAGCTGTGAAAAAAGACAAACGTGTTAAATTGATTCACAGCAACTCGGGATGTGTGTCTATAGCCCGCAATATTGGAGTGGATACAGCAAAAGGAGAATGGGTGTATTTTGTTGATTCGGATGATTACATTCTACCCGATACGCTCAGAATATTACTTGCTCAATCTGAAATAACAACCGAGGCTGATTTTATTCAGGGCGCATTTTCTGTAATATCTTTAGGAAAATTTACAGAGAGATCAAAGCGTTTTGATGTCCTTGACAAATATGCGGGCAAACTGCTGACAGGATTAGATTATTTAGAAAAAATGACTCTTACGATCACTTATCCATGGAACAGTCTTATCAAAAAATCTTTTTTAAGGGACAATAATATCGAATTTAGACCTGATTTAACAGTTCAGGAAGATTTGATATATATAGCAGATATTTTACGGCATGGTGCTAAAGGAGTATTAGTCAATATGCCAACTTATGTGTATCGTTACATGCGGCCCGGAAGTTTGAGTACAGACAATCAACTAGAAACAAAATCCCAGATAAGAAAAAGAAAGAAATTTCTTGCATCATTGATAATATCGGCTCAATATTTGTCAGAAATTTTGTCAGAAATTGATAGCTCAAATTCGGTTTATACTATGTTAAATGATCGGAGATGCAAGAATCTTATCGGCACTATTGGCGGAAGCCTTGCATTGCATCCCGATATGGAAATCTTTGAAATGTTAACTGAGAAATTCCCCAAAATACCGCTGTCAGGTTCGATTGCGGTAAAACTCTTCGGTTTGCTATATAATCTCAATCACCGTTTAGCTTACAAAATTCGAATGCTCACATATAACAGCAAAAGAGCAACAGGTTGCATGAGGGGGGGGTAACTAATTATATATCTGCTATATATGATAACTGTAATACTTTAGGTTGTGCCGCATAATTATGGGTTTTGACTAAAGGCATTTTATTGTTTTAAAGCTAAGGAGGTATAAATTAATTCAACAATAGATAGGAATGTATATACATCTGATATATAGTAATGATTTTGAAAAATAGTGTACCATTAATATCAATAATTGTTCCTGTATACAAAGTTGAAAAGTATATTAAGGAGTGTATTGAATCAGTCATAAATCAAACATATTGTAATTGGGAGATGATTCTGGTAGACGATGGATCTCCGGACAAATGCCCTGGTATTTGTGATGAATATGCAGAATTAGATTCTCGAATAAAAGTTATTCATCAAAAGAATAGTGGAGTGTCAGAAGCAAGAAATGTCGGTATCAGGACGGCAATTGGAAATTATTTATATTTTCTTGATCCCGATGATCTCCTGCCTAACTATGCTTTACAATCCCTTGTAGATACTGGTAATGAATTTAACTGGCCTGAGTATATAAAAGGATGCCATTATGTATTAATGCCTGACAACACAAAATTGATAACGAAATTTACCCCCCCCCACAACTAATTAACTATCAGCCGATTGCATCAAGCCAATTTATGTCTCAGATAATTCTAAAACATCCTTTGGTTTGGAATGGATTAATTAGCAGGACTCTATTGAAAAATAATAATATATTGTTCAAAAAAGATATATATTGTCGAGAAGACCTTGTATTTAATGTAGATCTAGCAAAACTAGATTTTCGGGGTGTATATACATTTAGTCCAACATATATTTATCGATACGCAACAACTAACTCTCTATCTAATTCAGTACATAAGCGAAGTATTATTAGTTGTGTACCAATTATTAAATCATTAATCAGAAGTAGAGAACAAATTGAAGATATATATATCAAAGAGTATATAGAGAGTGAACTTATCGGTACAGTAAATAGCTTCTTTAAATGTATTTTAAGATTAAATTGGCAGGAAAGAAATTTTTTATTAAAAACATATGGTAAAGAGATTGAACAACATAAAATTCCATCGAATAATCTAACTATTTTCGCCCAACTGTATAGGTTATCACCACGTTGTTATTCATTTATGGCAAATATTATAGATCTAATATTGCCTGCCAAATATAAAATTTGCAAATAATATACTAATCAATGCGAGCACTACATATTATAATGCCGATGGCGGGTGAGGGTAGTCGGTTTCGGGATGCGGGATGGACTACTCCTAAACCGTTGATCGAACTTGACAGTAAACCTTTGTTTATTCGCGCTATAGAGAGCGTGAAGGTGGAAGGTGCGCCGATGAAGTATTCGTTTATCGTTCGTCAGGAGCATATTGATAAATATGGTGTTGATCAAGGAATTAAAGATATCATACCTGACGCATTGATCTATTCGGTGAACAAAACTACCCGCGGGGCAGTGGAGACTTGTATGAAGGCCGAGGAGGGTATCGCCGATGATGACGCAGTCGTGGTTATGGACTGTGATCTTGAATTCAAGAGCAAGAAGTATGCCGACATAATAAAAAAAATACTCGAAATGCCGGCCGAGAAGGCAAATGGCGGAGCTCTGGTATCGTTTGAATCTGATTTGCCAAAGTATAGCTATGCTGAGTTAGGTGCCGATGGATTAGTGAAACGTACGGCCGAAAAGGAGGTAATCTCCAACCACGCTTTGTGTGGAGCGTACTTCTTCAGTTCAGGCAAGGAATTTAAGAATGCGACACATCGTCTTCTCAATGAGCCGGTTATGCTGAAGCCTGAGTTTTATGTGTCGCTACTCTATAATTATCTTCTTAAGGATGGTTCGCCTGTTGAACTTGCGCCAATGGAGATGTATCGTTCATATGGCACTCCCGAAGAGTTAATGCAATGGATGTAAAGCTTATTATCACTGATTTTGACGGCACGTTGGTCGATACATTCGAAGCCAATTACCGTGCCTATAGTGATGCCTTTGAGCAATCCGGCTTAGTGCTGACCCGTGAGCAGTATAAAGAATGCTTTGGCTTGCGGTATGATAATTTCATGAAGTCAATGGGGATTGAGAACACGGAGGTCAGACAACGCATTAAAGAGCTCAAAGGAGAGTTTTATCCCAAGTATTTCGAGTATCTGAAAGTTAACGCCCCACTGATTGAATTTATCCGGGCATTCCATCACTCGGGTAGAAAGACTGCCATTGCATCGACAGCCCGGGAGAAGAACCTGCGCAACGCACTACGATATATCGGAGCAGAGGAGGATTTTGATTTGATTCTGGCCGGTGAAAGTGTTTCAAAAGGCAAACCTGATCCTGAAATATACCGGACTGTAATGGCACGCCTGGATATGAGGCCCCAAGATACATTAATATTTGAAGATTCGGAGGTAGGTTTTAAAGCCGCCGAAGCCGCCGGAGTGAGGTATATAAAAGTAACACATGATTTTTTCGACAATGGAAATCGAAGTTAAAGGTCATTCAGGTTGCCAGATTGAAGTCGTGAGAGAGGACGGTCAGCTGTTTGTCGATAAATCCTCGCGCGATCCTAAATATCTTGACCGACTGGTGCGTCAGGCCGAAAAACAGCTGGAAGCATCTCTGCCTGAATATCAGCATATACGTATACCCAAAATCCACAAAATCGACCGCACTGACGAAATGGTCAACGTGAGAATGGATTATGTCTACTCACGTAACTTTGTGGAGTTCTTTGAACAGGCCGGATTTGAACAGGTAGGCTATCTGATTGACGCACTCAAAATGTATCTCGAAAAAGAGATCGAACAGTCACTCATCACCACCGTGAGCCGCAATATTGTTACCGAAAAGTTTGAGGACGTCAAGAAAAAGACACTTGACAATAAGCATCTGCAAAATGACACAGAGATTGAGGCGATAATCGAGAGGTCACAGGCAGTGTTTGACCACCTCCCCGACATGGTGATCCCCGTAGGCAAATGTCACGGCGACCTGACATTCTCCAACATCCTTTTCAACGGCAATAACTATTATCTGATCGACTTCCTTGATTCATTTATCGAATCCCCGCTGCTCGACATCGTAAAGATACGACAAGACACAGCATGGCTCTGGAGCCAGCTGATGTATGTCAATCCATGCGATACTATACGACTGCACATAGCATTCGGCAAAATCGACAACGAACTGGACACCTACTTCTCATCACGTTACGAATGGTATAACCGTTACTATAAACCGCTCCAGCTGATGAACTTCCTGAGGATACTTCAGTATGCCCACGAACCCGCAGTCATTGACTACTTAAAGCGAACCCTCAATGAGCAACTCCAAGAATTTTAGCCTTATAATCCCTGCGGCAGCTGACAAAGCGGAGTATGCCAATTTATTGCCGCGCATCTTCTCCCCCGATAAAGAGGGCGTGATGATATGTGTTAAATCCATACTCGGACTCAATCTCGATAAATTCGACAACATATACTTCACAATCCTTCGCAAACATACCGAGCGCTACGACATTGACGTTCTGCTTGATCTGCAATTGCGCCGTTTGGGACTCGACAAAGCAAAGATTGTAATTCTCGACACCCCCACCACCACACAGGCCGAGACCGTCGCAAAAACCATTGAGCAAGAAAAAATTACCGGATCAATCTTTATCAAAGACGCCGACAGCTTTTTCAGAGCCGAAATTCTCCCCGAAAACGGAGTGGCCGTATATCCCCTTGAGAAACTCGAGCTAGTCGATCCCCGGAATAAAAGCTACGTCTCGGTCGACGATATGCAGCACATAACCAATATCATCGAGAAACGGGTCGTGAGCAACCTGTTCAACGTCGGCGGTTACAGCTTCGAGAACGTCAACGACTTCCTTGAAGTATATCACCGACATAAAGATTTAGGCAGCATATACCTGTCACATCTAATATACTCCATGCTGCTTAACGGCAACCTCTTCCGCCCGATAAGAGTAAGCGACTACAACGACTGGAACATATGAACCCGATAATAGATAAGATACAGTTTGGCCCAGATAAGTCACAAATTTTACGGGGTTTGGCGATAATTTTTATGATTATTCTCCATAATAATTGTCCAATTCCAGGTTTTAAAATTTGTGTTCCTATCTTTACATTTTTAGTAGGATATGGTTACGCCTTTGCGGCTAATAAGAATCTGAAACATGGCCTGAAGAGAATTTGGCACCTTTTAAGCCACTTTTGGTTGATCTTGCTCGGAATTTTTCTTCCAATAGCCATTCTTTGCGGGAACTATCAGCCTACTCTCAGTAATGTTATTGAGAATATGTTCGGTCTGGAGAGTAATCTCAACTGGTACAGCTGGTATATCTATTTCTATATCTACGCGATGATAGTGATGATACCATTGTCGCGTATTATCAAGAGATATAAAATTCCTGCGATACTAGTTTTAGTATGTTGCTGTTTCGGACTTGTTTTTGTGTTCCATCAGATACCAAACTGGTCTGACAATATTTGGATTCAGGCCATACATGACTGCGTTTTATGTTCTCCAGTCATGTTTGCAGGCTTCTATCTTGCTGAGGGGTGGGGCGTTACAAAAATCAAACTGCCCAATGGTATTATTGGAATATTGCTTTGCTTAGCGGTTATGGTCGCCACTTTCGCTCTTAGGCTCTTACCTTATACAGAATTTATTGATTGGATAATAGTCCCGATTTTCTGCATTGCGGCAGTGTCCCTATTCAATATTTTGACATGGGAACCTTTAAATATATTGTTGATTGCTCTTGGTAAGGAATCGATGAATATGTGGTTCATACACGCATTATTCGCAACGGCAGTCACAGCACCGCTATTTTCACCGACAATCGACTGGATTACTCCATTGAGTCTCAGGATTGTGATAATGATTATAGTGTCATACTTCATGGCACGAATTTGTACCGCAGTCTACAATAAATTATGAGAATTAATATCATAACACAGCCACTTTTTACAAATTACGGAGGAATACTGCAAAACTACGCCATTCAGGAAGTACTCCGCCGACTCGGACATGAACCATTAACAATCAATGTCCCTGTTAGAGAGATTAGCAAAAGAGCTGATTGGAAAGCATACATTAAGACAATACTTAATATGGTTTCGAAGGCCCGTGGTAATTATTCAGCACCATTCCTCAATCCTCATACATTCGCAGTCAAAGAGAGAGAATTATCGTTTCCACAAAGAGAATTTGTGAAGAAATATATAAATAAAAAGGATGTTCCGGCCCCCTTTACTCCCGACACAGCAGTTGAATGTCCGGCAGACCTGTGGATAGTAGGAAGCGATCAAGTTTGGCGTCCGTGGTGCAACCCTTGTATTGAAAACGAATTTTTTGATTTTTTAGACAACCATTCCCCCCGTATCGCCTACGCCGCCTCATTCGGTACTGACCAATGGGAGATTCCTGAAGATAAGACACCCCAAATTAAAGACCTCGCAAAAAAGTTTAAAGCGATCTCGGTAAGAGAGAAGTCAGGTGTGAAACTTTGCAAGGAGTATCTTGACATAGAGGCAGACCATGTACTCGACCCCACAATGCTACTGAAAGCTGAAGACTATCTCAAGCTTACGAAAGAAACCGACCATCCACAAGGAGAATATATTGCCGCATATATACTCGACGTAAATCCTGAAAAGACAAAGGCACTTAAACAGATTTCGAAAGAAAAAGGACTTAAGATTCACCACATAGGACGGATGCACAAAGATAGATTTGATTCTATAGAGTCATGGCTATCCACAATAGCCCATGCCCGATTCGTTGTTACCGACTCCTTCCACGGCACCGTTTTCTCCCTCCTTTTCAACCGCCCGGTAAAAGTGCTTGGCAATAATCTTAGAGGCAATTCCAGATTGCATTCACTTTTTGATTTGCTCCATCTTATACCCGATCCAGAAGGATTTATTCATTTAGAAAACGGAAGTATAGATATACTGGAGCGTTCGAGAGAAAAGTCACTTAATTTTTTAAGAAATCATATATATGGATAATCCATTGGTCAGTATATTGATTCCGGCTTATAATGCTGAAAAATACATTTCTCAATGTTTAGACAGCATCGTTAATCAGACTTATTGTAATCTCCAAATAGTAATCGTGGATGATGGCTCGAAAGATAATACCGAAAAGATCTGCCATGAGTATGCTAAGAAAGACCAACGGTTTGAAATCTACCATATTCCAAATGGAGGTGTAGCTAACGCTCGAAATATTCTTTTATCTAAAATCAAGGGCGCCTATTTCCTATTTGTGGATTCGGATGACTGGATCGAACCTGACACAATTGAGATTCTGGTTAATGTTATTGAATCTAATGATGTTGATATAGCCGTATGTGGTAATGTTACTGAAAGAAATAATCATGGATCTAATGTGATTAATGATTCAAGTCCGGCTGAAATATATGATCAGAAGAAAGCAATCGAATTATTTCTATATCACCGTAAACTAAACGGCTCTTTGTGGAACAAACTTATAAAGACATCGATTGTGAACGAAGTGGAATTTGATTCAAGCGTATCGTATGGAGAAGATGCACTTTTTATATGGGAATGTCTTAAAAGAATTAACACCATTGCAATTATAAAATCTCAGCTTTATCATTATCAGGTAAATTATCAAAGCATCTCGCATCAACCGTTCGGTTCGAAAAAATTATCCGGTCACAAAGTATGGAAAAAATTTGCTGAAGATACTACCAAGAATTGGAAAGAATTTAACAGTCTTGCAAAGGCAAATTATGCGGTATCCGATTTTTGGCTTCTTGTGTATGCAGCGAGAGATAATTATCACGAGGATAAAAATATACGACAGTTTCGTGATAATCTAAAATCGCAAATGAAGTTAATATATAAGCTCCACCTCCTTTCTTACTCAAAAATTATTGTGGCATACTGCTTTATTTTAAACTATAGATTGACAAAATATTTACTGAGATCTACAAGCAGATTCTTATAATTCTAAATAATAATAGTTTAGCTTTCAACGAGTAATAGTATATGAAAAAGATAATGTTGGTCTTCGGTACCCGTCCGGAGGCTATTAAAATGGCTCCCTTAGTTAAAGAATTTCAGAAATATCCGAACGAGTTTTCAGTAGAGGTTTGTGTAACGGCTCAACATCGGGAAATGCTAGATCAGGTTTTATCTCTTTTTAATATAAAGCCGGATTACGACCTCGATATAATGAAACATGGACAGGATCTTTATGATGTCACAACGCGCGTACTATTAGGAATGAGGGATGTTCTTAAAATCTCACGACCAGATGTTATACTTGTACACGGAGACACCACGACTTCTACGGTTGCAGCATTAGCGGCCTTTTATGATCAAATTCCAGTAGGCCACATAGAGGCCGGACTTCGAACCCATAATATATATTCTCCTTGGCCGGAGGAAATGAATAGACAAATCACCGGAAGAATTGCCACATACAACTTTGCTCCAACCAAACTAAGCAGAGAAAATCTATTGAAAGAGAACGTAATGGACAGCGCGATTGCTATTACTGGCAATACGGTAATTGATGCATTATACTGGGTGGTCGAAAAGATAAAAAATACTCCTACTCTACAAAGTGATCTCACGAACAAACTTAAGGTAGCCGGTTATGATGTTTCCAGACTTGAGAATGGTAAGAAATTAGTACTTATTACAGGACATCGCAGAGAAAATTTCGGAGAGGGTTTTATGTTTATTTGTAAAGCTATCAAAACCTTGACAGAGAAATTTGCGGATGTAGATTTCATATATCCCATGCACCTTAATCCCAATGTCAGGAAACCTATACATGAGGTTTTTGGAGAATCGTTGAATGACTTGGGCAATATGTTTTTTATAGAACCGCTTGAATATCTAAGCTTTGTATTCTTGATGGAAAAAGCATCAATTGTGCTGACAGACAGTGGTGGTATCCAAGAGGAGGCCCCGGGACTTGGTAAACCTGTGTTGGTAATGCGCGATACTACCGAGCGACCTGAAGCATTAGAAGCCGGCACAGTCAAGCTTGTAGGTACTGATTACGACCGAATAGTCAACGAAGTATCAACACTTCTATCTGAGCCCCAAAAATATGAACAAATGAGCCATGCCATAAATCCTTATGGAGACGGAAAAGCTTGCAACCGAATTGTTAATTTCTTCATGGATAATAAAATATGATTCCTAAGATAGTTCATTATATTTGGTTCGGAGGGAATCCCTATTCCGATAAAATTCAAAAATGTATCGATTCTTGGCAAAATTTACTTCCCGACTATAAATTTATGCTGTGGAATGAGAAAACGTTCGATGTCGAAAATAGTTGTGACTTTGTCAGACAGGCATATGCTAATAAGAAATGGGCTTTCGTATCAGATTATGTAAGGGTTTGGGCTCTAAACAAATATGGAGGCATATATCTAGACACTGATGTTGAAGTCAGGAAGACTTTAGATCACCTTCTCTATAATCGGATGGTACTGGGAACCGACGAGCATGGTAATCTTACAGCATTTATGGCATCGGAACCAAATCACCCTCTATGGGAGATCATTCTGAATAAATATAATTCTATGCAGTTTATCAATCCTGATGGATCATTCAATATGGCCGTCAATAATTCATATATAGAAAATGAATTGGCCAAGTATGGGTATAAAATACAAAATAAAAAACAATATATCAACGAAGGAATCGTCATTTATCCTGACGATTGGTTTCATGCGGCCGATCATATGAGCGGAATTCTGAATATAACCGAGAATACTCATACTATACATTGGCATACTCTAACCTGGTGCGACACATCAACCCATGTATCAAGATTTATTCGAGTAAAGATACTCGGAAATATTATCGGTCGACACAACGCCTTAAAATTGTTTTATTTAATTAGAAAGATATTAAAAAAATGAGAGTTGTATTTATCAATCTTCATTCTTCCTGGATGCTACTTAAGAATTCGGCAGTTTTAATTTTTAAGAACTCGGCCGCACTTAAGCATAAATATCTTTTGGATTTTCTTCTTCAGCATCCGGATTATGAGGTAGCAACGCTGCTAAACGACCGAGCATTCTCAATATATACTCATGGAGGGAAATGGTTTCAGCGTTTCCTTAATCTTTTTGCAAAATCAGAATATTACTGGATTCTGAAAAAGAATGGAATTGACAAAAAGAAAGTCACTCTACTTAAATCGATAAAAGATATTCGTAAGGATGATATCGTCATTCTATATAATCTATTGTCCGATACTTTCAGAGGGGCCGAAAACATTGACGCACTCAAAGTCGTGTCGTTTCTTCATTTTCATGGGAACGATTCAGATTCTCAAAAAATTAAAAATGCCGGTGCTCAAGTTATATTTAATGAGGTAGATCTCTCTAAGACTTGTGATTTGTATAAAAAATACTATTCTTTGGATTTACCTTGGATAATAATACCGTTCATTCCAGAATCCCGATTTAAACGTATAAAACCTTTCTCCGAGAGAAAGAATAAGGCATTCTCTGTAGGAACTATTACATATAAAACGCATAAGGAGTTTTTAGATGTATACAAAGATCCGTGTGACCAACCAATACGCAAAGCTGTAAAAGATAATCCCGGCTTTTTTAAAGACACAGCAGACTGTTATAGCAGCGATTATAATGAAGATGACGATGTTAAGATAGTCAAAAAAAATGATAATAAGCTGTTTGCTCTATACAAAAAGGTTTATAACAGACTTCATAATGGTAGACAAAAAAATTATTTCTCTTTCGACATGGTAGAAAAATTCAATGATTACAAAATGCATATTGTCGGAGAAGAAATATTAGGTATTCCCGGAATAGGTTATGTAGAGGGGATGGCTTGCGGCAGTGCTTATATTGGACTCGACTCCCCCATGTATCGCAATCTGGGCCTTATTCCTGGAGTTCATTATATCTCTTATGATGGCACTAAGGAAGGCCTGAAGAAAACTATCGAATATTGGCAACGTTCCGAAAATCAAGAAAAACTTGAAGAGATTGCCAATGCCGGATATGAATTTGTCAAAGAAAATTTTAACGGTTATAAAGTAGCGGCCGATCTTATCGCATCATTATCAAATTTTGTAAAAAAGGAATAAACTAAATAGCATGGGAAATATAATACCCGATTATTTATATTCTACTGTATATTTAATTTTAGTATTCCTGCTCATATGTATACTAATGGGCAGTAAAAACAATCTCTTAGACAGCGAAGATTCATCGGTATATATTAAATATACTTGGATTTTAGGAATATTCTTTATAATATTTTTCGGCACGCGCCCCACCTCGGGAATTTATATGACAGACACAGCTAATTATGTTAATGGTTATGAATCGATTCGATTAGGCTATGCTAAAATCAGCTATAATTGGGAGAATCCATCAGAAATCTTATGGATGATCATACTTAATGAAATGGCTTTATTGGATTTTCCTGTAGGAGTGTGGCTTTCTGTGGTGGCATTTCTTTATGTTGGTCTCAATATTATTGGAATAAGGCTATTATTCCCGAAGCATACATTTACAGTCTTTTTATTTTATGCCTCATTCTTTCTATTTTATTCAGGTGGCACAAATGGAATTCGAAATGCAGATGCGTATTCACTTGTATTTTTAGCAATTGCCCTTTATAACACAAAGATAAAACTGAAATATGTATGGATGGCAATATTATGTCTCATGGGCTACTATATCCATACCTCAGTAATAATTTTAATCACGTCTTTCATCCTATCAATATTCATAATTAAGGAAACGCGCGTAGCCTTGACAATTTGGTTTATTGCGATTATAATTAGCTTAATAGCAGGAAATTCATTAGCAATTTATGCATCTGGATGGTTAGATGATGAACGTGCATCAAGCTATTTGGAGTACGGCATGAAACTTGCAGAAAAAACAGAAGATGTAATTAGATTCCGGTGGGATTTTCTATTATTTTCTGCTCTACCTATTTTAATCGGATGGTTTGCTACCGTTAAGCTACAGATAAAGGATCGATATTACCAAATATTGCTGAATACATATATATTGGCAAATGCTGTATGGATTGTGTTTATGTATGCAGCGTTTACCAATCGCTTCGCAATGTTATCGTGGTGTATTTACCCCTACGTAGCGTGCTATCCTTTTCTGAAATTCGAAATGTGGTCTGATCCCCAGCAAAACAGATATTTCAAGACTTTATTTTGGGGAATGTTCATATTTACAGTATATATATAAATAAGTCTAATTAAGTATGTAACCATGCAAGATATGGAGACTCCACGTATAAGTGTGATAATGGGCATATATAATTGTGCTCCGACCCTTTCGGAAGCTCTTGATTCGCTTCTTGCGCAGACTTATCAGGGTTTTAAAGTGATAATGTGCGATGACGGTTCGACAGACAATACGATAGAGGTTGCGCAATCATATGTCGATCGTTACCCTGATAAGTTCATTCTGATTAGAAATGAAAAAAATCTAAAACTCGCCGCAACATTGAATCATTGTTTGGAATATGTCGATACTGAATATGTTGCTCGTATGGATGGTGATGATATCTCATTACCGACACGATTTGAAAAGGAAATTAATTTTTTAGATTCTCATCCGGAATACGCATTGGTTTCTTGTCCTATGATCCACTTTGATGAACAAGGAGATTTCAAAGTCGGTAAATGCTATGGTGAACCGTCCAAAGAGGTTTTTCTAATAAAAACTCCATTTTGCCACGCTCCAGTAATGGTTCGGACAAAAGTATATAAAGCAGTGGGGGGATATACGGTTAAAACTACTACGGAACGAAGAGAGGATTATTATCTTTGGTATAAAATTTATAAAGCTGGTTATCGAGGATATAATCTTTCCGAGCCTCTTTATAAAATGCGTGATGATAGAAATGCAAAAGCGAGAAGAAATAGTATTAAATCTCGAATTAATGCATATAGGTGTACAGTAGAAATCGGGAAAGGTTTGAAGTTAAAACATGTTCACTTTTACGCGTCCAAATCGCTTCTTAAAATTATAATCCCACTGATTCCGTACAAATTATATCAGTTCTTAAGGAAATGATACATACAAAAAGAATATTACAATCAATTACCAATTCCGGTAAGGGAAAGGAGTTGTCGCGAGAGGAACTGCAGAAACTTCAGCGGCACCTAATCAGGATGTACCGTGATATTGAGGCGGTCTGCCGCCGTCACGGATTGGGTATTTGCATTGCATACGGCAATGTTATCGGGGCAATGCGTCACAATGGGTGGATACCATGGGATGATGATCTGGATGTACATATGTCACGTGAAGATTATGACCTTTTCCTATCAAAATTTGCTTCTGAGCTGCCACCTCAGTATAAAGTCTCTTCGTATCTTTCTCAAGATGGTTCATACGCTCGATTTGCCAAAATCATTGATACATCCACGGCATATGTTCCGCTCACGGGAGAAAAAACTGAAGAATCAGGTGTTTTCATTGATATTTTTCCTATCGATAATGTCAAGAAGCAACCGCTGTTAAACAAACTAAGAAGATATTGGGCTTTCTTCCTTATGTACACGGCGACATCAGTACAACAGGTTCAGGCAAACTCAAAAGCCTATAAACAACTGATGTTTACTACAAAGGCCGGCCGTGCAAACTGGCGATTCCGACAAGCATGGGGTAAACTTTTCTCTTTTGCCTCTTATCGCACCTGGAATAAGTGGATCGAGCAATACGGTAAGAATTCAAAGCACACCGGATATGTTCACATCATGGCATCCTTATTTGCTTGCTACCGAATAATTCCTGAGGACTATTTTTACCCATTCCGTGAAATTGAGCTGCCCGATATAGGTAAAGTTCATGTCCCCAATAAATCTGACGATTATCTGAGCCTTTGGTATGGAGACTGGCGTAAAGTGCCTGATGATGCTGATAAGTGGCACCATTATGTATCAGAAATGCATATTCCGGACGATAACTATAATAATTAACTTGATTAATTCTTTAACATATATATGCAGGCAATAATATTAGCAGCCGGTATGGGTCGCCGGCTAGGTGAATTTACAGCAAACAATACCAAATGTATGCTGGAAGTTAATGGTATACGGTTGATTGATCGAATGCTTGAACAATTATCTAAGCTGGCTCTTTCACGTATAGTAATAGTTATTGGATATGAAGGGCAAAATCTAAAAGAATATATCTCAAGTAAGAATTTATTGAGGAAGATCATATTTGTAGAAAATGAGGTATATGACAAAACAAATAATATTTATTCCTTATGGCTTGCAAGGAACTATATGGCCGAAGATGATACACTACTGTTGGAATCAGATCTGATTTTTGATGATAGTGTACTTCAGGCTGCTGTTGACAGCGAGTATAAGGATTGTGCTTTAATCGCCAAATACGAGACATGGATGGATGGCACTATGGTAAAAATTGACGATGATAATAATATTGTCAACTTCATACCCAAAAAGGCATTTAAATACTCCGATACAGAATCTTACTATAAGACGGTTAATATCTATAAATTCTCGCAAGAATTCATTAATAGCCATTATCTTCCATTCCTTGACGCGTATATACGCGTTTTGGGGGAGAATGAATACTATGAACAGGTATTGAGAGTGCTTACATTAATAGATAATACAGGCCTTAAAGCTCTTTCCATCACAGGGAAACACTGGTACGAGATTGATGACGTACAAGATTTACGGATTGCCGAAACAATATTTGCTACGCCTGAAGAAAAACTAAAAAAAATTCAACAATCCTATGGCGGATATTGGCGTTATCCTGCACTTGTCGATTTTTGCTATCTTGTGAACCCATACTTCCCACAACAGAGGATGATCGATGAAATGAAGGCAAACTTTGAGTCACTATTGCGCGACTATCCATCAGGTATGAACGTCAATTCCTTACTGGCATCAAAATATTTTGGAATCCGACATGAGTATGCAGTTGTTGGAAACGGAGCTGCAGAACTTATTAAAAGCCTAATGGAGAATATTGACGGAAAAGTAGGAGTAATATATCCTACGTTTGAGGAATATCCTAATCGACTGTCTGCAAATAGAATCGTTGCATTTAAACCAAATAATGAAACATTCTCATATACTGCTGAAGAATTGATCGATTATTACTCTATTCATACTGTTAATAATCTTTTGATTGTTAATCCTGACAACCCATCAGGAAATTTCATTAATAAAGATGGCCTGACTAAATTATTGGAATGGAGTAATCAAAATAATATCCGGCTTATAATTGATGAATCGTTTGTAGATTTTGCAGACCAAGCGTCTGAGACAACCTTGATGCACAACAAATTGCTTGAGGCTTTTCCGCAGCTTTATGTGATGAAATCAATATCAAAAAGTTATGGAGTGCCAGGTCTCCGACTGGGAGTACTCGCGTCATCAGATAAAGATATGATCAACATAATAAGAAAAGATGTCGGAATTTGGAATATAAACTCTTTTGCAGAATTCTATATGCAGATTTACGGGAAATACGAAAAAGATTACACCCTGTCATGTAATAAATTCCGCCAAGAACGTAAAACGTTTCAAGATGAGTTGAATTCGATATCCTTCTTACGAGTAATACCATCACAGGCAAACTATTTCCTTTGTGAAATTATAGAAAATTTCACATCATATCAGCTGACATTAAAACTACTAACTGAGCATAATGTATTAATCAAAGATTGCTCAACAAAAAAAGGGTTTCCATGTGATCGACAATATATAAGGATTGCAATCCGCGATCGTAAAGACAATCATAGACTGTACAAAATTTTAAAATCATTCTAATAAATGAGGATAATAACATCTGAAGATATAGAACAGCTTGGTATCCCCCCCACAGCCAGTGTGGAATGGGTACAGGAGGCCTTTCTGATAAAAGATAGATGTCAGCTGCCGCCAAAAATATCTTTGCATCCAAGAGGTAATGATTTTTTTAATACCATGCCATGTCTCCTCCCTGAGGAATATCATACTTTTGGGTGTAAAGTTGTAAGCCGGGTAAAAGGGAACCATCCGGCACTAAAAAGTGAGATGATGGTTTTTGATACATTGACTGGAGGAATTACAGCCCTAGTAAATTGCGATTGGATTACAGCACGCCGTACCGGAGCAGTCGCAACATTGGCTATAAATACTCTTCGTTCTTCTCAATCAAAGATTTATTCGTTTGTAGGTCTTGGTGCTATGGCATATGCTACGCTCGACTGTTTCTTCGCCACAAATAGTAATAAAGAGATCGTGGTGAGAGTTAAGCGATATAAGGATCAGGCTGAAAAGACTATTGAACGATACCAGCATATTAAAAACGTCACATTTGAAATCTCGGATACAATGGAAGACCTGATATCTGGAGCAGATGTTGTGGTATCCTGTATTACAGATGCTGAAGGCCTATTGGTAGAAGATACTACACTATTTAAACCGGGTGTGTTGGTAGTTCCCGTACATACTCGAGGTTTTCAAAACTGTGATACTATATTCGACAAAGTATTTGCCGATGACGAAGGTCATGTGAGAGGATTCAAATATTTCAACTCCTTCCGCAGATTTGGCGAACTTGGGAGGATTATTTCTGGAGAGATCCCAGGCCGTGAGTCAGATACAGAACGTATTTTATCATATAATATCGGTCTCGGTCTGCATGATATATATTATGCCTACAAAATATTTAAATCTATGGCAGAAATTACTACCCCCCCCAATAATTTATTAACATACAACAACTTACCAGGCAAACACATCGCATAAAATGGAAATAAACTCAATTTGTATTTGTGGAGGTGGAAGTTTGGGATTAGTGTGTGCTGGAGTATTTTTGTCTAAAGGAATTAAAGTTAATATCCTTACTGGTCATCCTGATAACTGGAATAAAAATATTAAAGTATATGACCCATTAGGGAACGAATATAAAGGTAGACTAACAAATATCTCGTCAAATCCCGAAGAAGTAATTCCTGGTTCAGATTTGGTTTTTCTTACCGTTCCCGGATTTTTGATTGAGAAAATCCTGAGAGATATAACAGCTTTTCTGGCATCTGAGACTATAATCGGCTCAGTGGTTTCAAGTACGGGGTTTTTCTTTGCCGCCCATGAAATTTTAAGAGAAAAATATTGTCTATTCGGATTTCAACGGGTTCCATATATCGCTCGACAACAAAAATATGGTGAAGTCGGTCAAATATTAGGGTATAAACCAAGTTTAAATATAGCAATCGAGAATTCAAATAATTCTTTATTATTGAAGAATGAGTTTGAGAAATTATTCGGAACACCTATAAACTTATTGAATAATTTCTATGAAGCTTCTCTAACTAATAGTAACCCAATATTACATACCGGGCGGCTATATTCTCTTTGGAAAGATTATAATGGTGAAATAATCGAAAATCCTCCGTTATTTTATGCAGACTGGACTGATGAGTCTTCAGAGTACTTAATCCAAATGGATAACGAGTTCCAGGCCCTCCTTAGAAAACTTGGGATTTGTGAGCACGTGATACCTTCTATATTGAATTATTACCAATCAAAAGACTCCGTAACGCTCACAAAAAAAATAAAATCGATTCCAGCATTTCAATCTATAAAATCTCCTGTAAAACTTACTGAGCGCGGATATATTCCTGATTTCGACAGCAGATATTTCATAGAAGATTTTCCATATGGATTGAGATTTATTAAAGATTTAGCTATTAAGTATGATATAAATACCCCTATTATTGATAAAGTCTATGATTGGGGATTGTCAAAGATCATGTAATTATTTTGATTGTTGACATTAATTTGAATTTATAGTCTGATTACAATAAATGACTCAACTAAAAATTATTAGGGGATGCACGGTGTCGATGTCGGTCGGCTTCTTTACAGGGCTGATTCCTGAGCTGAAGGAGATGGGCTATGAGGTGGTGGCGGTATCGTCTGATGGCCCTGAGCTGAAGAGGGTCGAGGATGCCGGTGGTCGTGTCGTGACGGTTGAAATGCAACGCCATATATCACCGTTTAAGGACATTAAGAGCCTTTGGCAGATGATTAAGGTTTTCCGCAAGGAAAAACCGCAAATGGTTCATTCGATGACGCCAAAGGCCGGTTTGCTGTGCATGATCGCTGGTAAGATAACGGGGGTTCCTGTAAGGTTGCATACTTTCACCGGCCTCGTTTTCCCTACCTCCACCGGCCTGAAGCGACGCATTTTGATGGCTACCGATTGGCTTACATGCGCCTGTGCTACTCACATCAACCCTGAAGGCGAAGGTGTAAAACGAGACTTGTTAAATAACGGTATTACGAAAAAGCCACTCAAAGTGCTTGGATATGGCAATTGCCGCGGCATAGATTTGAATCGATTTGACCGCAGTCCTGAAGTGCTGTCAGCGGCAAAAAGTCTACGTCGTGAGGATAAATTCACCTTTATCACTATCGGCCGTCTTGTAGCTGACAAGGGTATCAATGAATTAGTTTCTGCTTTCAAGCGGCTTAATAATGAATATCCTGACACTCGACTGATATTGATAGGCCCTTATGAGCCGGATTTAGACCCTGTATCTACGGCGACTGTAAAGGAAATTGAAACCAATCCGGCTATAGAGGCTGTTGGCAAGCAGAGTGATGTACGCCCGTGGTTGGTTGCCGCTGACTGCGCAGTCCTTGCAAGTTACCGCGAAGGCTTTCCCAACGTAGTCATTGAGGCGGGCGCAATGGGTTTGCCTCAAGTGGTTACCGATATAAATGGCGCCAATGAAATTATAATTGAAGGCAAGAACGGTACAATCATACCTCCGCGCAACTCAGAAGCGCTGTATGATGCAATGAAACGTATGGTAACCGACGCCGAGTGGAGAGAGTCACTTGCCGTTAACGCCCGGCCTAAGATCGCCAGCCGCTATGAGCAAAGCTACGTCCGTAACTGTCTCAAGGAATTTTATAAAGAAATAATGCCGAAATGAAACCATATAAGAATTTTTTCAAACGAGCTATAGACATCGTGGCCTCGGGAGGCGCACTGATTGTGCTGTTTGTTCCGTTGGCGGCCGTTACGGTATGGCTTCATTTTGCCAACAAGGGAGCCGGCGCATTCTTTTTCCAGGAACGTCCCGGCAAAAATGGCAAGATATTTAAGGTTGTAAAATATAAGACAATGACCGACGAACGGGATGCAAACGGGAAGTTGTTACCCGATGCCGACCGTTTGACCAAAGTCGGAAAATTCGTACGCTCAACATCAATTGATGAGCTCCCCCAGCTATGGAATGTACTCAAGGGCGACATGTCGCTCATAGGCCCCCGCCCTTTATTACCCCGCTACATACCCTATTACACTGAACAAGAGTTACACCGCCATGATGTTAGACCTGGAATTACAGGTTGGGCACAATGTCATGGAAGAAATGATGTCTCCTGGGATGAAAAATTGGCAATGGATGTATGGTACGTAAATAACATATCATTAAAGATTGATCTAAATATATTATGGACTACCATTTTGGCAGTACTAAAGAGGGAGTCTGTTGAGGTTGCCGGTGTAGAAGCCTTAGATGTATACCGTAATAGAAATAATAAAATCAAAATAAACTAATAGTATCACTCATGAAAAAAGCAATCGTTTTTGGCGCTACAGGGCAACTTGGATGTTACAGCGCATTAGCACTAAAAGAGGCTGGTTTTGATGTTATTGCCGTTGGTAGAAGGTCCTCAGATGGAGGGTTCTTTATTTCAAGAGATATAAAATTCATTGGAGGTTTCGATATTTCAAAGACCGAGTGTTTTGATTTATTACCCAATGAATATTTTGATGTGGTAGTTAATATGGCCGGTACTATGCCTGCTCATGCCGATATGAATATGATGCCCTATGTACAAAGTATTGTTGTCGGAACAGTTAATTTGTGCAATTGGATGAAAGGAAATGGTACCAAACGAATCATATTCAATACAACGCCAAGCGATGTAGTCGATTACTGGGGGTCTACCGATCCAATTGACGACGATGCGATAAGATCATTCCCTAAAAATGGCAATGATCATGCCGTCTATGCAATATGCAAAAGAGCTGCGACGGATATTCTTGAACACATGAAAATTGCAGCAGGTTTCGAGCCGTGTGTCTTTCGTCACTTTATGGTGTACGGTTGGCATCCAGATGCATATTATTATTTAAATGGAGAAAAAAGAATGTTGCCATGGCGTTACATGATACGTAGATGTATTAACGGTAATGGCATTGATGTATATGGAGATCCGACACGTCTTAAAGAACTCTTATATATCAAGGATTTCGCTGCTGCTGTTGTTAGAGCTGCACAGACAAATATATGTGGAATTTTTAATCTCCCGGGATATAAACCATATTCATTAGATGAGATGGTAGATGGTATTATGGAAGTTTTTGCGTCAGAAGGAGCGCCTAAAAATTATAGACCTGAGATGCCGGATACCCCCCAAATTTTATTATCCGGGAAAAAAAGCGAAGAGATTCTCGGTTGGAAACCTCAGTGGACTTGGCGTATGGCTTGTGAAGATATGAAGCACGAGTTAATGACAAATCCGATAGAGTTGATGTGGGGTGCCATAGATTCAGAAGACCATATAAAATAGTATTTAGATTTTTATGACCATAAGTCAAATAGATAATTTATCACAAAGATTTGGTACACCGTTTTACATCATGAACGGAGACCAATATCTGAAGAATATAAATGCATTTAAATCGGCTTTTCGATCTAAATATAATCTGATTATGGGTTATTCTTTCAAAACCAATTATGTTCCGGCATTATGTAGTATCGCAAAAGATGCCGGCTGTTATGCCGAGGTTGTTTCAGAAATGGAATATGCTCTTGCTAAAAAAATTGGCTTTGACAAAATTATCTTTAATGGCCCTATAAAAAAAGAAGATACTTTGATATTGGCGTTGGATGACCATGCAATTATAAATCTTGACTCTCAATATGAGGTAGATAGTATTATACGGTATAGAGAGTTAAATCCCGACAAATCGGTTTCTATTGGAATACGATTGAATATAGATCTTGTAGGAGAAGATGGTATGTCTAAAGTTCAGTGTGGTCTTAGAGTAGGACGTTTTGGCTTTACCCCTCAAATGTTAAAAGAGATAATTCCGATATTGAATTCTCATAATATAAAGATAGTATCTATTCATGGGCATACATCATCATCTGATCGTGCGGTAGAAAACTACAGGATTATAGTTAGACAAATGCTTAATGTATGTGACCAATTCAAATTGAATGATATACAGTACTTTAATGTAGGCGGAGGATTCTTTGGAGCTGCTGCCGACGGTGTAAATATCGAGGGGAAACCCAAATATAAAGATTACGCTGATTGTATTCTTGGAGAATGCGGTTCAAGCGATTGGTTCAATCGCATTTCTCCGTCTATAGTAATCGAACCCGGCGTTTCTGTAACGGCAAATGTCTTCAGCTATATTTCAAAGATATTTCAAAAAAAATATATTGCAGATAAGAATTTTATTACAACAGATGGAACCGTATTTGATGTAAAGCCTACTCTTCATAGCAATAACCTTCCACATACTTTTTATACACATAAAAAAAGTAACGATACATATATTGCTGATCTTGTAGGATCTACCTGCATGGAAAAAGATATTATTCTAAAAGATGTTGAAGTTCCATCTTCAATTGATTATGGTGATTTTGTTAAAATTGATGGCGTAGGGTCATATACAATCTCTCTTACTCCCACATTCATTAATTATATTTCCCCTATAGTAGAAATTAAGGACGGAAACGTGTTTGAAGTGAGAAAACGTCAAAACATTAATGATATAATCTCTCTTTATAGTCTTAGATAATGAATATACTTTTCACATGTGCAGGCCGTCGCACATATTTGCTGAAATATTTCAAGGAACAACTTGGTAATGATGGTCTTATAGTCGGCACGGATATGCAGCTGACGGCTCCGGCCCTTACGGCGGCCGATATAAAAGAGCAGGTGCCGGCTGTCTATGCCGTGGATTATATTGATCGAACCATTGATATTTGCCGTCGTCATAATATTAAAGCCATTATATGCCTGAATGATCTTGAGCTGCCGATTTTGGCAGATAATCGCGAACGATTTGAATCTATCGGTGTGAAAGTCATTGTATCGGCTCCTGAGGTCATTGATATCTGCTTTGATAAATACCGTACAGCAAAATATGTAGAAAGTCATGGCCTTGATACCCCTACAACTTATGTAAACTATAAGGAGGCCGTGGAAGCTCTTGAAGCAGGCACGCTACAGTTTCCACTTGTGTTGAAGCCTCGCTGGGGCTCCGGCTCAATAGGAATAGAGTTTGTTAACTCTATGGATGAATTAGAGGAAGTTTATACAATGTTGCTTAAAAAGGTCAAGAAATCTATACTTGCCACAGCATCTCAAGGAGATGAGTATATTCTCATTCAGCAAAAGATAGAAGGTCAGGAATATGGGCTGGATGTGATGAATGATCTTGATGGTAACAATCGTGCGGTTTCAGTCAAAATGAAACTTGCTATGCGTGCAGGAGAGACTGATAAAGCCTGTACAGTCGATAGCCCTGAATTAAGGGCTATAGGTCGAAAACTCGGTCAAAGTCTTCATCACATAGGTAATCTGGACGTGGATGTATTTGAAAAAGACGGAAAGTATTATGTATTGGAATTAAACCCACGTTTCGGAGGCGGCTTTCCATTTAGTTACGAGGCTGGCGTCAATTTCCCTGGAGCTATCATTGAATGGCTGAAAGGAAATGATATTGATGACAGCATACTTCAGCCCCGATTTGGTGAGACGTATGCTAAATGTGATTATCTTGTAAATATAAAATAATAGAATATGGAACGGATATTGCTATGCCTGGCGCATATGAGCGGCAGGGAGATGGATTTTATAAAGGAGGCGTTTGACCAGAACTGGGTCGTGCCTCTGGGGCCCAATGTCAATGGCTTTGAAAAGGATCTTGAGGATTTTGTCAACCGTCGCGAGGGGGCCGAGCCGCTTCATAAGCGGGTCGTGGCCCTGAGTGCCGGTACGGCTGCCGTGCATCTCGCCCTCATCGCGTGCGGTGTGAAGGCCGGCGACGAGGTGCTGGTACAGTCATTCACATTCTGCGCCTCGAGCCACCCCATCACCTATCTCGGTGCCACCCCCGTGTTCATCGACTCCGAAAAGGATTCATGGAACATGGACCCCGACCTGCTCGAGGAAGCCATCAAGGACCGTATCGCCAAGACCGGGCGCAAACCCAAGGCCATCATTCCCGTAGCCCTCTACGGCATGCCCTACCGCATAGACCGCATCATGGAGATTGCCGACCGTTACGGAATACCTGTCATCGAGGACGGCGCCGAGGGCTTCGGCTCCAACTTCAACGGTCAGGCACTCGGCACATTCGGCGAGTACGGTGTGCTGTCATTCAACGGCAATAAGATGATCACCACATCGGGCGGCGGCGCACTCGTCTGCCCCGATGCCGACAAGGCCCGTGAGATACTCTGGTACGCCACCCAGGCCCGCGAGAGCTATCCCTATTATCAGCACGAGGCCATCGGCTACAACTACCGCATGTCCAACATCTGCGCCGGCATAGGCCGCGGTCAGATGACCATCGTCGACGAACACATAGCCCACCACAAGCATGTCCAGGCCCTCTATGAAGAGCTGCTCAAGGACGTCAAGGGCATCACGATGCACTGCAATCCCGGCCCCGAGTACGACTCCAACTACTGGCTCTGCACCGCCACCCTCGACCCCGACCTGCGAATCAAAGGCCAGGAGAACGCCTACAAACAGGTGATAACCGGTGCCGTAGGCGGTGCAGCCGGCGTTACACACGCAACCGCCACTGCCGTTACCGACTGCCAGCCCAACGACAACGTCGAGGCACTGCGCATGGCCCTCGATGCCGCCAACGTCGAGTCACGTCCCTTGTGGAAGCCTATGCACCGGCAGCCCGTCTACCGCAACGCCCCCGCCTACACCAACGGCGTCAGCGAAGCCCTCTTTGCCACCGGCATTTGCCTCCCCGCCGGCCCCTGGGTCACCGACGACCACGTCCGTTACATCGTCGACGCCATAAAATCAGCTATTCTATAAGGCAGATAATCAACTGAAACCATTCACAGCATCGGCTGTAGCCTCTCAGACGGTTACAGCCGATGTTGTTTTTATTGCCGGTTTTACGGGAGCCAGTAGTATTGGGGCTTCAGGCGGTGGGCTGCCACCCACGACCCGAGCTCGTCGAGAGTCGTGACCCCGTCGGCTATGACGGCCTCGTAGTATTCGACTCCATGAAAATCACATCCCGCCGGAGTCCCGAACTTCAACCTTAGTATGGTCTCACGCTGCTCGGGCGTCATCACCTCCTTTATACGGTCGGCCATCTGCTCGAAGTAGCCGTCAAACTCCGTGCCCTCCTCGATGTGGATGACGTCAATCTGCCATATCTCCCCGTCATCGGCGCGATATGACAGGTGCCACGCAATGCAATGCTCGTCGGTGTGAAGGCCGTTGATACATTTGATTTCGACCACATCGGGGTTCCCGGCAATACCGGCCACGATCGCGAAGCTGCCCTCGGTCGTGACACCCTTTGAATACACATGCAGGTCAATGTCGCGGTGCGAGGCCAGCAACCCCATGCGCAGCGAGCCCACCAGGCTGACCCTGCACCCCGCCGCCTGCCACGCATCAGCAATCCGGGACTTTTCAAGCACCTTGCGGGCCGCCGCCTCACCGACCGCCGCCCGCTCCAAAATTTCATTCTGATTCATCCTTTTTAAGTTTTGATAAATCTGCAAAGTTAATCAAAATTCACGGATTTTAGGGGTGGTTGCGGGGGTGGAAGGTGAGGATTTCGGTGCGGAGGTGGGTGCGGTCGAGGTGGAGGTAGATTTCGGTGGCGGCGATGGATTCGTGGCCCAACATCTGCTGGATGGCGCGCAGGTTGGCCCCGCCTTCGAGCAGGTGGGTGGCGAATGAGTGGCGCAGGGTGTGGGGCGAGATGGTGCGCCTGATGCCGGCGCGCTCGGCGAGCTGCCGGACGATGCGGAATACCATGCTGCGGCACAGGCGTGTGCCACGGCGGGCGCTGACAAAGAGTATGTGCTCCTCGCCGGTTTTGGCCGGGATGGTGTCGCGCACCTCGAGGTAGTCGGCGATGGCGCGGGCGGTGACCTCGGCCAACGGCACAAGGCGCTCCTTGCTGCCCTTGCCGCGCACCACGATGTAGCCGTCGTTGAGGAACAGGCGGCCTATCTCGAGGTCACACAGCTCGCTGACGCGCAGTCCGCAGCCATAGAGCACCTCGATTATCGTGCGGTTGCGCACGGCCTCTTCGCTGTCGGGGTCGATGGAGTCGATCATGGCGTCGATTTCCTCGACGGTGAGCACCTCGGGCAGGTGCAGTCCCGTCAGTGGCGCTTCGAGCAGCTCGGTGGGGTCTTTCTCAATGTACCCCTCGAGCCTCATAAACCTGAAAAATGACCTCAGCCCCGACACGATACGGGCCTGTGAACGGGGCGCGATGCCAAGGTCGTGCAGTCCGGCCATGAACTCGGTGAGGTCGGTCAGCTCGACATGCCTCAGCAGCTTGCCACGTCCGGGCAGCCAGTTCAGGAATTTGTTGACGTCGTTGAGATAAGCCTCGCGGGTGTTGTCGCTAAGGCCGCGTTCGAGCACGAGATGGGCGGCAAACTCGCGCTGAAGTTTCAGTATATCGTGAACGGGTCGCATCGTGAGGGTCAGAAGTATAGGTCGAAGTGCTGGCGGGGCAGGTCGCGGCGGCCGGCGGCGATGAGCACCCTGCCGTTACTGAACGTCATCGACTGCCCGAGTGCAATCGCCGAGAGGTCAGCATACAGGCGGCGGTCGGTCAGGATTACCGTACCTCCTGCCGCCAGGGTCTCACCGACAAGTGACGGCATCGACGGGTCGGCGGCACCGGGGGTGACGACGAGCATGTCGGGGCACCCGGGGCTGTCGGTGATGACCGCGCTGTCGGCATGGCGCGCAATGGCGGTCACGACGTCGGCAAGCGAACCGACGGCACTGACCGACGCCGGGCGCAGGCGGCTCACGAGCCTCAGTATCAGTTTCAGTATCTTGCTGTCGGCCTTATACTGCGACTCGATACCGGCATACAGGTAGTAGCGACACCGTCGCTCTCTCAGCGTGTTGACTATCAGGTCGTAGGCAAACGGCGAGTGGATGCCGAACCCGCGGCTGCGGCGCCAGCGGGCGGGAACTTTAAGCCACGACCGGCTCATATCCACCCCTCCTTGCGGGCCGCGGCGCCCAGCGCGGCGATGACCCAAAGGTATATTAGGATGATGGCCACGACGGCGATATTGCCGGTGACGTGGAGCGAGCGGGGGTCAAACGTCATCGTGAGCGTGTGCTCGCCCTCGGGCAGCCTGATGGCGCGCAGCAGGTAGTCGACGCGGCCTATGGGCAGCTCGTCGCCGTTATCGAGCGTCGCGCGCCAGCCCCACGGGAAGTAGACCTCCGAGAACACGGCCAGCGCTCCGCCCGCGGTGTTAAAGCTGTAGGTCAGCTCGTTGGGGGCATAGTCGGTGAGCGCGATCGTGTCGCCCGGGGCGACGGCGGGAGCCGAGGTGCCCAGTATGTCGGTAAAGCGGCGGTCGGTCACGGCCGTGGTGGCCGGGTCTATATGGTCGAGGGCGGCCATCTCGGCGTCGGCACCGTCGACCACGGTGAGCGTGTCCACAAGCCAGGCGTTGCCCAGGGCGGCCTCGTTGGGAATGACACGGCCCTGAGGGTCGATTATGTACTTGCCGTTGAGCATGTTGATGACATTGAGATTGGCCTCGTCAAAGTTGCCCGACGCGGCCGGCAGCAGGTGACGCTCGAGCATGTCCTGATAGCGTGTGAGCTTGGCAGCGTGATAGCCGCCGAGCGACTTGTGGTAGTAGCTCGGGTCGGCCGACTGGAACAGCGCCCCCATAGGCATGACGCGATAGTAGCCACGGTCTTCGAGAATGACGCGGTCGGCCTGAGTCATGGCCACTCGCTCGGTAGCCGGAGCCGGCTCGGTGAAGCTCTCGTGGCTGACATAGCGCTTGTCGACGTCATACAGGTCGAACAACACCAGGACGCCCACCGCCGCGGCGGCAATCTTGTCGCGGCCCATAGCTATGCCCCACATGATGGCACTGCCGGCCAGCAGTATCAGCAGCAGGCTGCGGCCCGAGTCGGCGCTCACCATCGAGTGACGCAGCTCGGTGACGACGGCGGCTATGCGCGGATTGGCAATCGAGTAGGCATTGACCACATCGGCGCCATAGCCCTGCTGCTGCAGGCTCTCGCTTATCATCACGGCTATGTCGCGGTCGCCCTGGCTGATGGCGCTGCCGAAGATGCCGGGGAATATCCAGCCCAGCAGGCAGACGAACGCCACGCCGCCAAAGCACCCCACCACCGTTTTCATGTAGCGGCGACGGTCGGCGACATCGGCCGTGAGCACCTTCTGCAGGCCCATGATGCCCAGCAGAGGCATCGCGAGCTGGGCCACCACGAGAATCGACTCGGGAGTGCGGAACTTGTTGTACATCGGGACGATATCGATGAACAGGTCGGTCAGCGACATGAAATTGCGGCCCCACGCGAGGGCTATCGACAGGAGGGTGGCGGCGAGCATGGCCCACTTCAGGGGGCCGCGCACCACGACGAGACCCAGAATGAACAGCGCGCATATCACGGCGCCCACATAGACAGGGCCGTTGGTGCCCTCGGGCTCGCCGAAATACTGTGAGGCGAACTGCGAGATGTACTGCTGCTCGTGGGGTTGCAGGCCGCTCTTGGCTATTGCCTCCCGGGCGCCGTCGATGTCGGCCAGCGACATCATCTGCATCTTGCCGGCCACGGGCTTGGCGCTCGCGCCGCCCTTCACGTCGGGTATGAGCAGCGAGAAAGTCTCCGAGCGGCCATAGCTGTACTGTGTGATGTAGTCGCGGTCAAGGCCGCCGTCGGTGGCAGCGGCAGCCGCGCGCGGGTCGGTGAGCTCCGAGTGGCCGCCGCGTATGGTCTCGGCCGTGTAGCGGTAGGTGTTGTAGAGCGACGGCGCGTTGGCAGCCACGGCCAGGGCGGCCGCCACCACGAGCGACGCGCTGCCTTTGAGCCACGCGGCTATCCCCTCCTTGTGGCGCAGGGCGCTCACGAGGTAGGCCACGGCCAGAATGACGATCATGAACCCGAAGTAGTAGGTCATCTGGATATGGTTGGCGGCTATCTGCATCATCATGGCCACGGCCGTTATGGCGCCACCCGCGAGCGGGTGACGGCGGTAGGCGAGTATGACGCCGGCAAGCGTCGGCGGCACATAGGCCAGCGTGATGAACTTCCAGATGTGACCGGCGCCGATGATGATGACGAAGTAGCTCGACAGGCCCCAGGCAATGGCACCGATGAGAGCGTAGTACCAGCGGCGGCGCAGGGCCATGAGCAGCCAGTACATGCCCATCATCATCATCATCATGAGCCCTGATGTCGACGGGAGCCACAGCGAGTAGGCCTTGCCTATCCACTCAAACAGCGAGTTGCTCGGGTAGGAAGGGGCTATCTGGAACGTGGGCATGCCGCCGAACAGCGAGTTGGTCCATCGTGTCGTCTCGCCTGTGGCCTCGTGGAAGGCACGGGCCTCCTCGCCGTTGGCTATGCCCTGCTGCACATCGTGCTGCTGCAGGGTGTTGCCCTCGATCGAGTCGGGGTAGAAGAATGCCAGCGAGATAACGGCCATCACGGCGATGGCCACGAGCGAGCCCCACACCTGTGGGTTGCTGATGATGCGTCTGAAGTCAAATTTCATATCGGGTCAGTGATTATTTGTTAGCGGGAATGAGCAGTGGCTCGGCATAGTGCATGATGTGTTCCATGTCGTTCCACAGCGAGGGTATAAGGGGCAGCATCTCGTGCTTGAAGTGTTCGAAGATGCGCGCCGACAGGTCGTGCTGATTGACCTTGGCGACGTCGATGCCGCTCTTGTCACACACCACCCTGACGATGTGGGCGAGCTGTCCGAATCCCAGATAGGGCTCCGAGTCGCTGTCGACCGGCGGACGGCTGAACATCGTGCTCAGGTCGAGGCGTATCGACAGGTCGTGGAGCGACGTGGCGGCTAACGGGCGGCCGTCGGGTGCCAGCAGGGTGTACGATGTCTCGTCGGGCAGCATGACGGTGACACGGCCGTCGGTGCCACCTATGCTCATGGCGTCGATGTCGAGCAGGCTCACCTGGTCGCGGTTGTCATCGTCGTCGAGCAGCTGCAGCTGAGTGCGGGCCACGAGGTTATCGATCCAGCGGTCAAAGTCGTGGCCGTGGAAGTTGCGGTGAAGCGAGCGGTTGCTGCCGTCGCGCTCGGTACCGCGGGTCTCCTCGCTGTAGTGAAACAGCTTGTCGAGCAGCGTCACGGGGAAGAAGTGGTCGGCGTGTATGTCAAGATTGTCGGCACGTCTCAGACGGTCACCGAGGTATATTTCAATCGATTCGTAATCAAGCAGATTATCCATAAGTTAAGTTTATCGTACACAAAGGTAGTAAGTTTTGACAAGTTACCCAAATTTATGTGCTTTACCAGCAACGTTTAAGCCGCGGCGGCGAGCCATAGTGGGGCGTATCGCCCGACTCGCCCGGGCAGCCGGGCTCAAGCAGCCTCTCGCTGTCTGCGACCGCAAAGGCGAGCGCCCGCGTTATCACAAGGTCGTCGTGACAGCCGGCTATGGCGCCGTAACCGCCGCCCGGCAGGCTGCGGTAGGTCGACAGCTCGTTGCAGCACTCGCTGTCGCGCTCTATGAGACGATGCTCGCGCAGGGCGGCATTGAGCAAGGTGATGGCAGTGGTCTTGGTCGAGCGGTTGGTGTGGAAGCCGGGGCGCCGTCGGGCCAGCAGGTCGCCGCTGTCACTGTGCGTGCGGTAGTATAGGTTGTCATAATGGTATGATATGTCGTTGAGTATGAACATCGACGGGTCGCCCTCGGTGTTGTCGGTCTCGAGCGTGTTGCTCTCATACACCAGCAGGGCCTTGCCATACCACCGCGCTATCGCCGCTGCCTTCCAGGCCAGGATGTCGTGGTCACAGTGTCCGCGCCACTGGGCCACGAGTTCGAGACATCCGGGCTGTGAGAAGCGGTCAAAGACAGCTATGACCGAGTAGTCAGACTTGGCCGAGCGGCCGCCTATGTCGACCGCCACGATGTAGCGCGACGTGTAGTGGCCGGCATCGGGCTCGGGGCGCGCCCACACGCTCAGATTGCCGTTTGACTGTGGGGTGAACCGCATGTCGGTGAGACTCTCGTAGCCCGTCAGCACGGGCCCGGTCATGTCGCCCGTCTCGAGGGCCGGACGGCAGTGGGTGGCCGCATGACTCACATGCTCGGGGGCAAAGACGGTGCTGCCTGTGTTGGTGAAGGCCTCGATGTCGTTGGTGGGATACTCGGCCTTCATGCACGAGTGGTCGACCATCTCCTTGCGACGCTTGTGATACCAGTTCACCTGCTCGATGGTGCAGCCGTAGACGCTCATGAGTTCGCGCTCGTAGTCGTCGATCTCGCCGAGCAGTTTCTCGCGGTCGTCGACCGGCGTCGAGTAGATGTCGATGTAGTACCAGGGTATGAACACGGGGCGCTTGTCACTCTCGCCGGCACTGGCCCGCAGCCACTCCTTGTGAAAGAAGTTGCCGACGCCGTTGGCGGTGCTCTCCATCACCACCACGGTGAGCGGATTGATGTTGATCGAACCGCTCACGGCGCGCATCACGTCGGCCGGCGAGCGCATCGCGGTGTCAGACCAGAACGCTACCTCCGACAGGTGGGCCATCGCATAGTCGGCACCGCGCACGGCATCGTAGTTCTCGCTCGAGGCGATGGTCACACGGCAGCCGCGGCCCGGTATCTCGCGCACGTTGGTCGACCGCTCGAACGGCCTGAACTCGGGGCGCGAGTTATCGTCGCCGAGCCACATCTCAGACGGATAACCGGCCAGCAGGTTGGCATACATGCCGCGTATGGTGCCGGCCGCGTCCTTGACGTGGGCACAGATGAGCGAGTTCCAGTTCTGCTGCTGGGTACACTGTATCCAGGCCATGTACATCTGCACCAGGGTCGAGCCGCCCCACTGGCGCGCCTTGAGCATGATGAAGCGTATGGGGCGCCCGGCGGCGCGATCCTGCTCAAACAACGTGGCCACATAGCGCTGAGGGGCGTTGAGCTTGAAGGGCTTAATCTTGCCGGTCGACTTGTCGCGTATCTTGCAGCACTTGACACACCAGTACTCGAAGTCGTGGCGCGTGCGCAGTCGGTTGAACGCCGTGGGGTCGTTCTGTGCGCTGCCATAGTCGGGGTCGGCGAGCATCGTGTCGGGAATACTGACAATGCCGCTGCCCGAGGGGTGAGAGACACACTGACGGGCGCCGATACACCCCTCGCCCGTCACGGGGTCATAGTTCAGTACTGTGATGCGGCGAAACATCTCGTCGCGGCTCAGCTGGGTATTTATATTCAGGTTGTTGGTCATAGTATCGAAGGTAGGTTAAGATTGTTTGACGGGGTGAAGGTGACCGGGCCGAGAACGGCATCGGGCGACAGCATGGCGTCGAGCGAGACCTCGACGTCGGTGCGACGCGGCATGAGCAGGCGGTGGGTGACCGGGCGCTGCAGCTCACCGCTCACGACGGCCGTTGAGAGGGGTGTGGCCGGGCGGCGTCCGTTGTGGCCGGCCACGGTCAGCGTGCCGCTCGCGTTGGCGGCCGTGAGGTCAAGCACAACCTCGCTGATGAACGGCACGCCGCTCACGGGGTGTTTCACCGCCAGCGGCAGCCGGGTCGTGTAGCAGCAGCGCGTGGGGCTGCCGACGTCGGTACACAGGTCATAGACGGCGTTCTCGGCCTCAGACGTTACACGCGACATGGCGGGGTGAGAATACACGGCCGAGACGGGCGGCAGCTGACGCATCGACCAGCCGCCACAGTCGGGCCTGTAGACGAGAGCCGGCGACACGCCGTCCATAGGGGCCGAGATGGCGAGCAGCTCGCCGTGAGCGGCTACCCAGGCGAGCATCGATGCGCCTGTACGCGAGGCGAGCGTGCGCACGCTGTTGCCGTCGACAGCCACGAGGTCACGGCCGGCCAGCACAAAGACTCGGCGCTCATGGCCGGTGGCCGTGGCTACCGACCCGGGGCCGGCTACAGGACGCGGGTCGAGCAGCACGGGGGTGACCGGGGTGTGGCCGTTCATGGCCATGCTGAAGATGCCGTCGTCGCCCATGATGAGGAACCGCGAGCGCGACGACTGCCATGCGCTCGACGACGGGCGCGCCACGGGGTGTATGGCGTTGATGCGGCCGTGGCCCGCCCTCAGCCCGGCTATGTCGGCCAGCGGCGCCGAGCTGCTGTAGCTGATGAGGTGGCCGGGATAACGAACGGTCTGACCGAACGCCTGTGGCACCTCATAGTCATCGGCCTGCCCGAGCGTCACGGGCTTCACCCCGGGGTCAATGTAACAGGCATAGCGGCCGCAGCGCGTGAGCTGAAAGGTGGCCGAGCTGACAGTACCCTCGCTGTCGCGCATGGTGAGCTCAATCGATGTGGCCTCGGGGTCGGGATAGGCGATGACGGGCGAGAACGCCGCCTGCCGGTAGCCCGACGTCCACAGGGAGGCCGCCACCGCGCGCCGCTCGGTGCCGAAGCTCACCGTGGCCACGGTCTCGACCGCGCCGGCACCCGAGCCGCTGTTGAGGTAGTGGGCCACCGGCGCGCCGTCATAGAGCGAGACACTGAGGTTGCCCAGCAGGGTTGCATCACCCTGCCCCATCCCCACCGCCGCCGTGACCGAGTGGGGCGGACGACAGCGCGAGAGCCACGTGGCATCGTCGGCGCTGACTACGCGCCCGAGCGCGGCAATCTCGCGGTCGAGCGTCATGACGCGAGCCGGTATCGCCACCGTGCGAGCCTCCTGCGAGCCGTCAAACGGATTGTCGATGACAGTCACCGTCTCAAACAACGAGTCGAGCCGCCCCATAGCACGCCTCACCCTGTCGGCGAGGGCGGCGTCACTGCCCGGCAGCGTGACCGTCAGGCTGTCGCCCGAGGCCGCGTAACCGAGCCTGTTAATGACCCCGAGCGACGGGTCAACGCGGTGAATCTGAGGCGTGAGCTGCACCTCGATGCGTGCAATGCGCCGCTGAGCCACCGACCCGTCGGCCGCCGGCAGCTGCATCGACAGCCTGTAGAGCGGCAACGGTATGGCACCCGGCATCACACGGCCGCCGGTAAGGTCGGCCGACAGCGACACCGTGGCACCATAGTCATGGCGCCCCGTGGGGACATGTAGCTTGGGCACCGACTCCATTAGCAGGCGGTTATGGCTGTCAATCAGCCTGTAACGCACAAACACCGGCGCCACAAACCCACCGTCGGCAACAGCCGTCGCCGAGGCCCGGCTGTAGGCGCCGATAACGGCCTTGTCGAGCCGCGACGCATCATCGGGCGCGAGCGTCACCACCGTCGGGCCATAGCTGCCCGACAGCCTGAAGCCCTCCACGGCAGCCTGAGCCGTAGTCTCGGACGTCACCAGTGTCACCAGAGTCGGATAGGCCGACGCGTCGACCGGCGTCTCGGCCCTGAGAATACCGTTCGCGTCATAAACGACGTGATACATACACCTGTCGGTCAGCACCACGAAACCGTCAGCCACCCGATAGGCACACGTGGCCCGGCCCTCGAGCCGGCCGGTGATGACATAAGGCTGAGACACAGGCGCCGAGTCAGCGTGCACCGAAGCGCCGAGCACCCGCCCGTCGACCATCAGCTCCATCACATTATCGTCAGGCGTCTGAAAGATACCGATCACGCGCCACGGCCGCAACCCCACCATAGCCGGCGGCATGACAGGTACCAGACGGTCGGCCCCGAGCGAGAAATCGGGGCGCAGATTGAGACACGTGTGAGCAAGCTCAGGCAAAGAAGGCAAAAGAGAATTTTTCATAGCATTAATTCGACCTGTGGTCGAGGTTTAGAGGTTTATTTCGGCCTAAAGGCCGAGGTTTAAAAGTTTAGTTCGGCTGCCGCCGAGGTTTATTTGTTTTTTCAGCTGCAAAGATAATACCTCCCGCGCCCCAAACCATGCAAAATTCCCACGTTCCCCCCAAAAAAATTACATCGCCACCCAGTGCACAATCGAGCTATCCCTCCCCTCCGCTCCCCTTTTGCAATTCTATGCTGTTGAAGCTGAGATTGGAGGGCGTAGAGATGGCGATGAGTTAAAGAAGCCATTTGTAAGCAGCGCAGACATTAATTACTTGTCCGTGAACATCCAACACACGTTCTTCGTAGGCAGTGACAAGAGTTAGTTTGTCACATTTGAGCGATGTCCCAGACTTCACTAAAGCCGAAGTTTCTCGATTGAGAGTTTTTTCAGAGGATATATCATAAGCGACCTGCACAAGTTCAACAACAGTTGCACGATGACAAACTACGAAATCCACTTCATAAGATTCGGTTTTGTGATAATATATATCGTAACCGGTTCCATATTTCCTGCATAATGCCAAATAGACCAAAGATTCAAGCCTCCATCCAAAGTTGTCTTTGGCAAATGCATTCTTCCTGGCGTTCATAAGCGATACATCTATGGGATAGCATTTGGCATTACGAATACGCTCGCTACTTTTGGTAGAGTATTTGCGCAACTGCTTCATCAGATATGCCTGATAAAGGTATCCGACATAATTCTCAACCGTTTTGTCATTTTTGAAATTAAAGGTCTTCTGCAGAGCCGTATATACGATTTCGCATGGGGCATTATTCATGAGATGATTGGAAAGTGACTTAAAGGCATCTCTATATCTTACTTTAAAACGTTGCGCTATGTCTCTTTCCAGAATATTTGATACCAGTGTGTCTATATATTGCTCAGCAGTCTCTTCTCCATTGATTATTTCGGGGAAACCGCCTGTCTCCATATACTTGTCAAATGCCCTGCGCAGTAAAGCGTCAGTTTTGGTAGAAAGATTCGTTGTTTCCACTTTCTCCATTTCACAAAATTCACTGAATGAGAAAGGAAGCAATTCGATTTCATTATATCGGCCGGTGAGATACGTGGAAAGCTCGCTGCTTAGTAGCTTTGCATTGCTTCCGGTTAAAATCACCTTCATTCCGTGCCTGAGCAATCTGTTGACGAAGAGATGCCATCCTTCCACATTCTGCGCCTCGTCAAGAAACAGGTGCGTGAAGTCACCATAAATCTGG
Organism: uncultured Bacteroidales bacterium; assembly: GCA_947175245.1. Taxonomy (GTDB): domain Bacteria; phylum Bacteroidota; class Bacteroidia; order Bacteroidales; family Muribaculaceae; genus JAAVFS01. The sequence goes on along the minus strand of CAMWLW010000006.1, from coordinate 17,783 downwards.
TAGAGTCCTTTTAATACATCGTTCAGATTATCAGCTGATAAACGAACTAAACGCTCATCGTCAAAATTCACATAAGCGAATTTTACCTGAGCCTTATTCAGTACGTTGAAACACAATGTTGATTTTCCACTGCGGCGTACACCGATTACCACTTGAGCCTTTTTGCTCTCAAGTTTAATCATATCTTCTTCCCTTCGTTCGCAAAACTGTTGGGAACGAAGCGAGTCCAGTTCTTCTCGCTGGTCACGTAATATTTCAAGCAATACTGAAGTATCCATTGATTTCCTGTATTTATGACGCAAAGATAATAAAACTACGATAAATACCCAAAATCATATATACCAAACTACGATAAATAGGGATATTTGGGTTGGGTGTACTACGATAAACTGAATGGATTTCTTTTGGGATAGGGTGGGGGGATAACGCAGCGCTCCCGCCGTGACGTGGTCACTGACGGGAGCGTCGGGGTAGCCCATAGGAGAATCGAACTCCTCTTTCAAGAATGAAAATCTTGCGTCCTAGCCGATAGACGAATGGGCCATCAGTAATAACACAGTCTCTTGTCGACACACCTTGGCTATGTGCCCGATGTGACTCTCGCGCGACTCGTGTTATCTTTTTTCCTTGTACGGTTCTTACCCTCGGGGCTTGTTATGCCAGCTTGTTGATGTGCTTGGCCAGCTTGCTCTTGAGGTTAGATGCCTTATTCTTTGAGATGGTTTTCTTAGCGGCGAGTTTATCAAGCATAGCTGATACTTTAACGAGGGTTGCCTCGGCCTCGGCCTTGTTGGTCATGCGACGAAGACGACGTACTGCGGTACGGGCACTCTTCTCGTAATAACGGTTGCGGAGACGGCGTGCCTCGGTCTGGCGGATTCTCTTGATTGATGATTTATGGTTTGCCATTACTTTAATTAATAAAAAGCTTAGTTTGCGTAATTTGTTTATTTGTAGCCCATAGGAGAATCGAACTCCTCTTTCAAGAATGAAAATCTTGCGTCCTAGCCGATAGACGAATGGGCCCTACCTTATTGCTTCAAGGGCACGCGTGCCCCTAAAAGCGACTGCAAATATAGGCACTTTTTTTTATTCTCACAAACTTTTTGTAAAAATCTATCACTAAAACACAAAAAAACAGCATTATAGGGGTCAGCCCTGAGGGGGACAGTGAACTTCAGGCCCCCGTGGGGCGTTCTATAAGTACAGATGAGGATATTGACCTGATAGATCGGGGTGGCGGGATTGAAATCCCTGCCATGAAGTCTACGATAAGTGTTGGAAGCGACACTTGCCACCTCTGAGAGTGAAAGATTGATATTATCATACTATGAAAAACACACTTTTATTTAAGTTGAAAGGAGAGCGGATGTGAGACCCGCTCTCCTTTCGGACATTATTACAGTATGGTTCAGTTTCAGCGCACGGTGACTTTCTCGTTGCCCACGAGGTAGACGCCGGGGGCGAGGCCGCGGGTTGCCTCTGAGCGGTCGACGCCGCTCTTGAGCAGCATGCCGGCGATGTTGTAGACGTCGACGGGGCCGTCGTTCTCGCCGTCAGCGAGCACGTTGTCAACGCCGGCCGAGGCGGGCTTGAAGTAGAGCTTGAAGTTGTCGAAGCAGGTCCAGTCGCCGTTGATGGCCTTGGTCTTGCGTACGCCTATGCGCAGGTCGCCCATCTCGTCAAGGACACATGTGATGGGGTCGTTGTGATACTTGTCGAGGGTGTTGAACGCGGCGTTTGACTGTGACACGTTGTCGGGGGTGGTTGACAGTGTCTCGGCATAGAGTGACATGAATGTGCCCTCGCTGTCGTTCATATAGTAGTGGGCAAGCAGCTCCTCGGTGCCGTTGTTGTGGGCGGCACGCGACTCGGCCTGGTAGCCGTAGCGGTAGAAGCCCTGCAACTCGAGGCGGTAGGTGCCGGCGGGCATGTTCTTGAGCACCTGGTAGGTGTCAAAGATTTTGTTCCACTGCTCGGCCACGCCGCTTGCTGTGGCTGTGAACGATGAGCCGGTCCAGCCGGTACCGTTGTTGCCGTTGAAGTCGGGGTTGGTGAGCTGGCTGGTGATGTCGTTGAAGTCGTTGCTTTCTGACGCGAGATACTCGCCGTGAGCCTCAAGGAGTGCTTTCAGGGCCACGGGCAGTGCCTCGGCGAGCGACTGGACGGTGAGGTTGGACTCCAGGGCGGTCTCGGCGTCGGCTATCGGCCGGTCGAACACGTGGGTGTCGCTGCCGGCCTGGATGCGTTTGCACTTGGCGAGCATCTTGACGAGGTCGCTCCAGGTCGAGAGCATGTTGTACTCGGTCTCGTCGACGGGTATCACCGAGCCGTGCTGGAAGTTGCCCGAGCCGGCCAGGCGGGTCGACGAGCTGTATTTGGTCGTCAGGTGGTCGAGGTCGACAACCTTGTAGGTGTACTCGGCGTCATAGCGCATGAAGTAGAGGTTGTAGACGTCCTCGTCGATGCGGCGCAGCAGGGTGGGGCCTTCGACGGCGGCGGTGCCTTCTGACGACATGTGCAGTATCTCGGTCCACGGGCTACCGAGCAGTGTGGGCGATGTGTAGCCGTAGATGCCGGTATCCTCGGGCTTGGCGCCCTCTTTCTTTATCATCATGTGATACAGGTGGTCGTGCTCGCTGTAGGTGATGTCGGCGTCAATGACGGCATAGCCGGGGTCATAGAACAGGCGGGGCTGGGTGAGGGTCTTGAAGTCCTTGTCGGCCCATGAGTAGAACATGCGGTCGTGGTTGTCGCCGGGGTTTGACGACAGGAGCGAGTAGTACACGAAGTAGGCGCCCGCGCCGTCAAGGCCGCCGTCGGGTACCCAGATGAACTGGGGTGCCCACACGCGGTCGATCTTGGCATACTCGGCATCGGTCTTGTAGCCGTCGGTGGTGGCTGTCGGGTCGCTGAAGATGGACTTGCCGAGGTTGAAGTCAAACGATGCTGTCTCCCAGTGAATGAGGTCGGTCGAGCGCAAGAGTGCCAGGGCGTGGTTGTTCCATTTGCCGGTCTTGATGTTGCTCATGTCGGTGACGGTCATGAAGTACTCGTCGGGGCGCTGTCCGCGGCCCAGGAAGGCGTCGCGGGTGCCGCCCTCAACGGGTGCCATGGCGTTGGTGTCAAACACCTCGCCGCCGTCGATAAGCACCTCGAAGCGCTTGCCGAAGGTCTCTTTCTCGCCCAGCGCATAGTTGGTTATCTCAGAGGCCGGGTTCATGAACGCATACAGGTAGCCGTACATGCCGTCGGCCGGGGCCTGCCATACCTCGAAGTCGATGTCGCCGCGGTGGCCGTCGGGATAGGTCACGGTGGCCGTCAGGGTGGCTATGAGCTGCTTGGTGTTACTGTTGTTGGGGCGGGTGAGCTCCAGCTGGGTCATGTAGCGCGAGCTGCTGATGGTGGCGCCGGCGGCGGGCTCCTTGAAGTTCCACTCGATGGTGGCGCCCGACGAGGTGTTCATGGGCAGCGTGGTCGACGCGTGCAGCCAGCTGAGCTTGCAGATGGTGGGGTAGAGTTCCTCTTTGAGAGCCTCGACCTGCTCGTCGGTGGGAGGCAGTGCCGAGTCGCCGTCATATTTCACGTCGCTGAGCGACAGCTTGATAATCGACAGCGAGTAGGCGGGGGCGTTATAGACCGCCTTGTGGGCCTCGACGCTCTTCATCGAGCCGTCGGCCGGAACCACGTTGGTGGGGTTATCCTTGGTGTTCTCGTCGGTGGCCGAGGCCGATGTCAGCACGGTCACGGTGGCGCCGTTGATCGAGGCGTTGGCCATGTTGAGGGTCACGTCATAGGCCTCCGAGCCGGTGTTGACGATCTTGACATACATCGTGCCGGTCTCGTCGTCGATCGAGGCGGCGGTGTAGACGCGGCGGTCGACGGGCAGCTGCATGTCGTGTATGAGGGCATCGTCGAGATAGCACTGCACGTGGCTGCCGTTGACAACGAGGCGCAGGTGATAGGTGCGGCCGGTCTCGATGCTGCCGCTCTTGAGGTCATAGTCTGACTTGGCGCCGTTGGTGCACACCTGGAGGCCATGCTGGCCGTTGTTCCAGCCGCCGATGTTCCACCAGCAGTAGTTGTTGTCGTCGCCATAGTTGAACGCTACCAGGAAGCCCTCGGCGCCCGACACCTTCACGGCGTCAAGCTCGAATGTGTAGCTGCCGGGCAGGTCGAACGTGCCGGCATAGAGCTTGCCCTGCTCACTGGCGCTGTTCTGCACCAGGGCGCCGCCGGTGCGCGTCCAGTTGCTGTTGGGAGCCTTCCACGACTGGCTGTCGGCCGTGCTGAAGTCGTCGCTGAACAGCACGTTGCCGTTGGCGTCGGTTATCTTCACGTTGTCATATTTTACGCGGGTCGACCACGATGACAGCGCCACGCGTGTGCCGCCGTTGAGGTTGCCGGCCTCAGTCCAGTTCACATTCTGCTTGCCGTGGTTGTTGGGCAACAGCTGCTGCACCCAGTAGGAGGGTGTGCCGTACGACTGGTCGTGGCTGAAGCGTATCATGTCGGGCATCCAGCCGCCGTCGCGCTCCTCGTTCATGAAAATCGGCGCGTAAGACGACATGATGACATGGTCGCTGTTGCGCTCCATGCCCAGCATGTACACGGCCTCGCCGAGAGCGGCGTTGAGGTTGCCGACGGTGCCGAAGTCGTTGGTCACGGCATACTCGCCCACATAGACCTTGGGCCCCGAGCGGTCATAAGAGTCGTATTTGTTGTAGCACTGTGCAAACCATGACGGCCAGCGGTAATAGTGCTCGTCGACAATCTCACACGGGAACGAGTTGCGCCACGAGGGGGTGTCGGTGCCCCATGCCTCGACGTTGCCTATCAGGGTCACCTCGGGGAAGCGGGCCTTGATGGCGTCATAGAACGCCTTGTAGCGCTCGGCATAGTGGTCAGAGCGGTCATCGTCAAAGTTATAGTTCTCGTTGCCAATCTCGAGCAGGCGCATGTTGAAGGGCTCGGGGTGGCCGTTGGCGGCACGCTTGGCGCCCCAGGTGGTGTTGACGTCGCCGTTGCAGTACTCGAGGGCGTCGAGAGCCTCCTGGATGTAGTCGTCGATCTTGGTGTAGTCGGTGTACCAGCCGTGGCCTATGCCTATGTTGACAACAAACAGCGGCTCGGCGCCGAGATCCTCGGTGAGCTGCAGGAACTCATGGAAGCCGAGGCCGTCGGTCGACGGGTAGCCCCAGTTGAAGTTGTAGTGGCCGGGGCGCTCCTCGATGGGGCCGATGGTCTTTTTCCACTCAAAGCGGCGGTTGTCGTCGACCGTGCCGTCGCCCTCGATGTAGCATCCGCCGGGGAAACGCACGAACGCCGGCTTCATAGCCGCGAGCATCTCGGCCAGGTCGCGGCGGCAGCCGTTCTCACGGTCTTTGTAGGTGGGCGGGAACAGGCTCACCATGTCGAGCTGTACGCGGCCCGCCTTGTTGAATACGAGTCGGAACTGGCTCTTGGATATTGTCTTTGTAGCCGTCATCTTGGCAGTGTACTTGTGCCACTCGCCGTCGGCGTCGATATCGACCGTTGTCGTGGCGCCCACATTGCCTTGAGTATCAGTCAGTGATGCCGTGGCCACGCCTTTGTAGCCCGCGGTGCTCTTGAGCCAGAACGACAGCGAGTAGGTGTCGCCCTCGACACAGTTTATGCCCCAGTAGCCCGTGTTGATGAGGCCCTGGTCGGCACCCGTCAGCGTCAGGTCGAGAGCGCGCGAGCGGTTCTCGTTGAGCAGCCCGGTGGTGATGTAAGAGCGGCTGCACGAGCCGATGCCTGTCCAGTAGTCACCGCCATTGCCGTCCTCGAACGCACGGTTGCGTATCAGCTCGCCATATAGGCCGCCGTCGCCCGCATTGTTGATCTCTTCATAGAAAATGCCATACTGCAAGTCGCCGATGTGTGCTCCTCGGTCAGCAGCATCAATGTTCAGCGTCACCTGAGCCGACATCGCCGGAACTGACAGCGCGAGCAAAGCACCCACGACAGTCCCCTTGGTTGAGAATTTTTTCATTAAAATAAATAGAGTTAAGGTAATCAGATATGTTAGGTAGGCGGCAAATTTATAAACATTTCGCCTAACAATCGACTATTTAACATTATTTAATACATATCGGGCTCAATTCTCACATCAACGGCCGGCCGATTTGGCGTCATAAACATTTTTGACTACATTTGCATGTTAATAACATTGTACGCCCTTGCATGCGTGCACGGACGCGAACATTTAAACCGTCATTATACCTATGCCTAAGACAACCCGCTCGCTGGTTGAACGCCGATACCTGTTGCCGTTCATTCTCATCACCTCGCTGTTCTTCATGTGGGGTTTTGCCCGCGCCATCCTCGACGTGCTCAACAAGCACTTCCAGGAGTCGCTCGATATCTCCATCTTCCAGTCGACCATGATACAGGCCACCACCTATGTGGCATACGCCCTGATGGCCCTGCCGGCCGGCATCATCATCACCCGATACGGCTACCGTCGCGGCGTGGTGCTGGGCCTGCTGCTCTTCGGTCTCGGCGCCCTCGCGTTCATACCCGGCGACATGATTGGCTCGTTTGCCATCTTCCTGTCGGCGCTGTTTGTCATAGGCTGCGGCCTCGCCGTGCTCGAGACAGCCGCCAACCCCTATGCCGCCGAGCTCGGCTCACGCGATACAGCTGCCAGCCGCCTCAACCTCGCCCAGTCGTTCAACGGTCTGGGCTGCATACTGGGCCCCGTCCTGGTGGGCGGCTTCCTGTTCTCGGACAGCGACAGCGTCGTCTCGACTCCCTACATGATAATGGGCATCATCGTCCTGGCCGTCGCCTTCATGTTCACCCGCGTCACCCTGCCCGAGATCAAGAGCGACGCCCCCGGGGCTGAGACTGGCGACAAGCCCGCCGGCCTGAAGGCCACCATCAGGAGCCTGTGGAGCTCGCGCCCGTTCATGCTCGGCGTCATCGCCCTCTTCTTCTACGAGATAGCCGAGATAGCCATCAACAGCCTCTTCATCAACTATGTCACCGCCGACGGCTGGATGACCAAACTCACCGCCACCTGGGTGCTGTCGTTCGGCGCCCTCGGTCTCTTCCTGCTCGCCCGCGTCATAGGCAGCGGCGTCATGCGTGTGGTCAGGGCCGAGAAAGTGCTGCTGGTGTGTGCCGTCATGACCGTCATCGGTGCCGGCCTCGTCACCCTCAACCTCGGCATCGCCTCGCGCGTGGGCCTGTTCATGTGCTATGCCTTCGAGGCCATCATGTTCCCCACCATCTTTGCCATCACCATCAGCGGCTGTGGCCCGTCGACCAAGATAGGCTCGTCATTCCTGATGATGACCCCGCTGGGCGGCGCCGTCGGCACGGCCCTCATGGGCTGGGTGGGCGACATAGCCGACATGTCAACATCGTTCATCGTACCGACGCTCGCTTACTGCGTCGTTCTTGTATATTCACTGTTATTAAAAAAGACCAAATGACCCGTATATGCTGCATAGGGCACATCACCCTTGACAAGATAATCACCCCCAGCCTCGAGACCTACATGCCCGGAGGCACGGCCTACTACTTTGCCCACGCCCTCTCCAACCTCGACCACTCTGACTTCAAGCTGCTCACCTCGGTGGGCCCCGACGAGATGAAGGCCGTCGACGACATCCGCGCCCTCGGCATCGATGTCGACGTCATACCGAGCCGCCGCTCGGTATTCTTCGAGAACAAGTATGGCAAGAACCTCAACGACCGCACCCAGCGCGTGCTCGCCAAGGCCGACCCCTTCACCGTCGACAATCTCACGGGCGTCTCCTCAGAGGTGTTCCACCTGGGCACGCTCCTGGCCGACGACTTCTCGCTCGACGCCATCAAGTACCTGTCGACCCGCGGTATAGTCTCGGTCGACGCCCAGGGCTACCTGCGCGAAGTGCGCGGCGAGCAGGTCTATCCCGTCGACTGGACTGACAAGGCCGAGGCCCTGAAGTATATCGACATCCTCAAGGCCAACGAGAAAGAGATGGAGACCCTCACCGGCCACACCGACCCACGCCTCGCCGCACGCGAGCTCGCCGCCCTCGGCTGCCGCGAAGTGCTCCTGACCCTCGGCGACCGCGGCTCGCTCATCTATGCCGACGGTCAGTTCCACGAGATACAGGCCTTCCCCACGCCCCATGTGGTCGACGCCACCGGCTGTGGCGACACCTACATGGCCGGCTACCTGTACAGCCGCAGCCGCGGTGCGGGCTATGTCGATGCCGGACGCTTTGCCGCCGCCATGTGCACCATCAAGCTCGGCCACACCGGCCCGTTCAACGGCACCCAGGCCGATATCGACGCCATAATCAACGCCCCGGCCTGACACGCGGCGGCGTACACATTAATTATATAATAGACACTCATGAAAATTGCACTTATAGGATATGGCAAGATGGGTCACGCCATCGAGCGTCACGCCACGGGGCGCGGCCACACCGTCGTGTGCCGCATCGACGCCGACAACATGGCCGACATCGACAGCCCCGAGTTCGCGTCGGCCGACGTGGCCATCGAGTTCACGCGCCCCGATGCCGGCTATGACAACTGCCTGAGGGCCATCACACGCGGCGTACCCGTCGTGTCGGGCACCACCGGCTGGGCCGACCGTCTGCCCGAGCTCAAGGCCCTGTGTGACAGCGGCCGTGGCACACTGCTGTGGAGCTCCAACTACTCGATCGGCGTCAACCTGTTCCTGGCCCTCAACCGCTATCTCACCCGGCTCATGGCCCCGTTCCCCCAGTACCGCCCCGCCATGAACGAGGTGCACCACATCCACAAGCTCGACCACCCCAGCGGCACGGCTCTCACCCTCGCCGGTGACATCATCGCCGCCCATCCCGCCCTCACAGGCTGGACCGAGGAGGCCGCCCACGCCGACGACACCCTGCCCATAACCCACGAGCGCCGCGGCGAGGTGCCCGGCATACACACCATCACGTGGGAGTCGCCCGTCGACTCAATCACCATCACCCACGATGCCAAGAGCCGCGACGGCTTTGCGCTCGGAGCCGTCATGGCCGCCGAGTGGCTTGCCGGCAAGACAGGCTATCACACTATCGATCAATTCATTCAAGAACTCATAGCACAATGAACAACGATAACACCACCCCCGCCCCGTCACGCGCCGACGACTTCCGCCGCCGCATCAGTCAGGTCAAGCCCACCCGCTGGGTGCGCTTCGCCCTCGTCGCCCTGCTGTTCATAGCCTGGGTAGCGTGGATGAAGACCTGGTGGCTCGCCATCTTCCTCCTGCTGCTGTTTGACATCTACATCACAGGCTACATCCCCTTCACCTGGTGGAAGAACAGCAAGAACAAGGTCGTCCGCTCGGTCATGAGCTGGGTCGACGCCATCGTCTATGCCCTCATCCTGGTCTACTTCGTGTTCGGCTTCATAGGCCAGAACTACCAGATACCCTCGTCGTCGCTCGAGAAAACGCTGCTCACGGGCGACTACCTCTTTGTCAACAAGACCGTCTACGGCCCCCGCGTGCCTATGACGCCCATCCACTTCCCGCTGGTACACAACCGCCTGCCCGAGTGGCTCGGCGGCGGCAAGAGCTACTCTGAGTCGCCCACCCTGGGCTACAGGCGCCTCAAGGGCCTGCGTGATGTCGAGCTCGGCGACATCGTCGTGTTCAACTTCCCGGCCGGCGACACCGTGCTGGTCAACAACCCCTCGACATTCGACTACTACAAGCTCAACGAGCTCTACAGTAAGGGCTACAACATACAGGGCGGCGACCCCTCGAAGGCCGAGAAAGACTACTATCCCGTCGACCGCCGCGAGAACTACGTCAAGCGCTGTGTCGGCCTGCCCGGCCAGCGCATCAGGATTGCCGACGGCACCATCTACCTCGACGGCGAGCCCATGAAACAGCCTGAGAACGTGCAGTTCAACTACATCGTCGGCACCGACGGCCGCCTCATTCCCGAGGCCGAGTGGGACGCCCTGGGCGTGAGCCGCTCAGACCTCGCCGGCAACCCCGTCACCACCGACCGCTCGATGCTCTACTACACGCTCGTCAACAGCGGTATAGCCCCCGAGATGATAGCCCGCCGGCCCTACTATGTGGTGCCGCTCACCCGGGCGATGGTCGACAGCCTCGGCACACTGCCCTACGTCACCACGCTACAGCTCGCGTCGCCCGTCGAGATGTTGGGCAACCTCTACCCGTTTGATATCTCTGACGGCTGGGATCGTGCCAACTATGGCGGCGAGGACGGCATCCTCATTCCCAAGAAAGGCCTCACCATCCCCATCGACCAGACAGCCTGGGCCATCTACGAGCGCCCCATACGCGTGTATGAGAACAACCCCACAGCCACGTTCAAGGACGGCAAACTCTACATCGACGGCAAGCCTCAGGACACCTACACGTTCAAGATGGACTACTACTTCATGATGGGCGACAACCGCGACAACTCGCTCGACTCGCGTTACTGGGGCTTCGTGCCCGAAGACCACATCGTCGGCACCCCCTGGCGTGTGCTCATATCGTTCGACGGCGAGAAGGGCGGCGTACGCTGGGATCGCATCTTCAAGGACGCTAACCCCGACAAGGAGTGACCCCCTATACCCTACACCCGGGCACTACCGTCGTCATGGAACCGCGCTACTACGGCTCCATAGCCTGGTATGCCGCGGCCGCGGCCTGCGAGCACTCGCTCGTGAACTACGGCGCGCGCTATGACAAGCGCCGCAAGCTCACCCACCGCGCCACCATAGCCGACGTCAACGGCCCCCTCGACCTGACGATGCCCCTCACCTCGGCACCGCGCGTGGCCGGCGACCCGGGGCGCCATCTCACATGGGCCGACATGACCCTGTCGCCCCACGGCGAGTGGTGGAACGTGCACCGCGTCGCCCTCGAGAGCGCCTACGGCCGCACACCCTACTTTGAATACTACATCGACCGTTTCATGCCGGCGCTCACCCCCGGCGTCATCGACCGCTTTGCCACGCTGCGCGACATAGACGCCTATATCGACGGCCGCGTGCGCGAACTCCTCGGCCTGCCCCCGGCCCTCACCGACAGCCCCTCGGGCACTGTCATCGACCTGTCACGCACCGAGCCCCGGTTTGACGCCCCGGCCGAGCCCTACTACCAGCTGCGCGCCGCCCGTCTCGGCTTCATCCCGGGCCTCAGCATCCTCGACCTGCTGTTCAACCTCGGCCCCGAAGCCTGCCTGTGGCTGCGCCGTCAGCTGCAACACAACCGCCTCACCCTCAACCCACAATAATGGACTCAATAACTCAACTCTACAAAATAGGCCTCGGCCCCTCGAGCAGCCACACCATGGGCCCGCGACTGGCAGCCCAGCAATTTGTCGGCGCCCACCACGATGCCGCCCGTTACACCGTCACCCTGTATGGCTCGCTCGCCGCGACCGGTGCCGGCCACCTCACCGACAAGGCAATTCTCGACGTGATGCAGCCCATAGCCCCCACCCACATCAACTGGGAGCCCGACACGTTCCTGCCCTTCCACCCCAACGGCATGAAGCTCGAAGCGCTTGACGACGCCGGCAACGTCACGGCCGCCGACACTGTCTACTCAATAGGCGGCGGCGACATAGTGCGTGAAGGCCAGGAGCTTAAACAGGCCGAGTCGATATACCCGCTCACCAAGATTGCCGACATCCTCAAGTGGTGTGACGAGACAGGCCGCTCCTACTGGGAGTATGTCGACCTCTATGAGAACTCTGACGTCTGGGACTATCTCGCCCGCGTGTGGAACGTGATGAAGAGTGCCGTCGAGCGCGGCATCGAGGCCGAGGGAGTGCTACCCGGCGGACTCGGCGTGCGCCGCAAGGCCGTCAGCTACTACGTCCACGCCGCCGGCTACAACAGCTCGCTCAAGAGCCGCGGACTCGTCTATGCCTACGCCCTGGCCGTGAGCGAGGAGAACGCCTCGGGCGGCGAGATTGTCACCGCCCCGACATGCGGCTCGTGCGGCGTCCTGCCGGCTGTGCTCTACCACCTGCACACGTCAAAGGGCTTCAGCGAGCAGCGCATACTGCGCGCCCTCGCCACCGCCGGCCTGTTCGGCAACATCGTCAAGCACAACGCCTCGGTGTCGGGCGCCGAGGTTGGCTGCCAGGGCGAGGTAGGCGTGGCGTGTGCTATGGCCGCCGCGGCCGCCAGCCAGCTATTCGGCGGCACACCGGCCCAGATTGAATACTCGGCCGAGATGGGCCTCGAGCACCACCTGGGCCTCACGTGCGACCCCGTGTGCGGCCTCGTACAGATACCCTGCATCGAGCGCAACGCATACGCCGCCGCCCGCGCCCTCGACGCCAACCTCTACTCGGCGTTCTCAGACGGCCGCCACTCAGTCTCGTTCGACCGCATAGTCGAAGTCATGAAGCAGACTGGCCACGACCTCCCCAGCCTCTACAAAGAAACCGCCCGCGGCGGCCTCGCCGTCATCAAATAACCCCGGCAAGGACGCTCTTGAATATTATCTAACCGGTATTCAAGGCACTCATATAAATTAAACGAGGTTATCGCTTCGTTTAATTTTTTCAAAATCAGCTATTAAAGTACGACTTTAAATAATTTAAACCATCAGTATATAATCTCTCAGACCATGAGTATCACTATTATCTATGATGGCGACACCATCTCAACGTCAGCCGTAAATATACGTGAAATTTAACCCCTCGAACGGCGAGATTATCACCGCCCCGCGGCGGCCTCGCCGTCATCAAATTTCAAAATCGCGTTGCAACGAATTGGCAATGTGCCACATCATGACAGGTGGTACCGCATTGCCGATAGCTTTGTACTGATGGATAGAGGTTAAAAGCAGGATATATCAATCTACTTCAAAGACGGACGGTTTCCAATCTTCATTAAACCACTGACGCTGACGTAACCACATATTTGCTGCTTCTACCGCATGGTGTTTAAAGATTTCAAAGTTAACATTTGTGTGGAATATACGTTCCCCCATTTCTTCTTTCGTAAAAACATACATTCCGTGCCAACCATTCGCCTGTTGAGTGGAAGTACCGCCATTAACCATTTCTTTAAATTTTTTGAGCTTCAGGAAGTCGCCATCAAGAACGATTGCGACACTCCAGAAATAAGATTGCATGGCTCGTAGTGATGGTTCCCGGTCGCGTGTCACTCTATCACGGATACTCGTTTTGCATTGAATGCAGCCAAAACAGTATTTTTTGTCATTTACATTTACAATGGCATATAGATCAAAAACGTCACCTGCGATTTGTTCTTTTAGCCAACTTATATCTCTTGGCTCATTGCTGATTTCATCAGCTTTAATCAAAGTACTTAGGTCACGTTGAAGAATAATCTCAATATTATTATCAGCGAGTGCAACTGAGGCAAGCAACTTCACCATTTCCTCAAAGGCATGCCCGCTTGATTTCTTCCAGCTCTGATCTGCGCTAATGACTTTGTGTATAATGTCTGAGTTATCAATTCCACTCTTATGGTGAACATGGGTTTCGTAAATTGCCCTCCAAATAAGGGCGGCATTCACATTTGGAAAAGACTCTAAGCCTTTAATAATTGCCTGTTTGATAGCCTCCTTTTGCGCGGCTATTTCAAATTCATTCAATTTCTTGTCTGAAATCGGATAAGGATTTTTAGTTGCACTCGTTTGCTCCTCCATCAGCTTATCAAAGACAGAGGTATATACTGTGCGACAATATTCTTTATATTCAGTTGTTGACATAATCGTTGAGAATTGATATAATAATTTTACCCCACGCATATGCTAATAATGGTGGCACAGCATCTCCTATTTGTTCGTATTTATCTTGAATAGAGCGATTAATATGAGGCACTATATATGGGCCGCCAGCAAAATTATATGAATCAGGGAAAGATTGCAAACGCGCACATTCTCTAACAGTAAGTGCTCGATTAGAAGTTGGATGAACAAATTCGTCAAGACAATGGCTTGTAACTGTCGGAGCTAATTCATTGAGAGGTAGTCTATAATTTCGCTTTATAAACATCTTTGTCGGAAGAATGCGTTGCGACTGCAATTTTTTGCGTTCCTCTCCATCATATCGATCAAAAAGACTTTTTAAACTTTCTCCTGGCCTTAAGAGTGCGAATCGTTTTAATGTACATTCACGATGCTTCATCGGCAAATGGTTCATAATCTCAGAAGATGATAATTGCGTTCGCTTCCAGAATTCATCATTTCTCATTAACCGGGAATATGCTGACGATTGAATGTTATACTCTTTACCCTCTATCCCGGAATTAGGAATTACATCTGGCAAATCAATAATGGCGTCTCCAACAGTAACCCTCTCGACATTTGGCATAATTGGAAATCTGAGATTCCAACTATCAAAACGGGTTGCAAGAATGAAGAAGCGTTTACGTTTTTGAGGAACACCAAAATCAGCTGAATCCAACACCACTTGAATAAAATTACCATATCCTGCTTCAGAAAGTTCCTCCTTAATCATATCGACGACTAACTTGGGGGAATCTTTTGTAATACGTTTACTTGTAATAGCCGGAACATTTTCAAATAAAAGCATTTTGGCATTACATAACTTGGCTATTCTTATACCTTCTCGATATAAAACTTGCCTGTCATCATAGAATGAACGAGACGAATTGCCGGCAGTAGAAAATGTTTCACATGGCATTCCAGATGTAACAAGATCTACACCTTCTGAAGGAATATATGGGAGCACTTGTTCAGATGTGACATTACGAATGTCCGAGCAGATCACGTGCACTTCGGGATGATTTATTGAATAGGTTTCGCAACAGCTTTTAATATATTCGATGGCTATGAGAGTTTCAAACCCGCTCGCATGAAGACCGGTGCAGATACCACCGGGACCTGCAAAGCAATCAACATGTGTGAACTTCCGATTTGCCATAATAAAGAAAAAATAACTTCCAAGTAGGCCGACCGATGACCAAACCTTTTGCGACTACAAGGAAGTTCCTTTGTGCTTAATTTAAGTTAGGAGTGGTCTTTTGTCTGCGCTTGTCCGAGTGTAAAGTTACGAAAATTCCTTGAAATATTAACTATCGTCGACAAAGATAGTGCTAATTCAGACAATTATATGATACATTATATGCTGATAACTGTGATGTTTTTTATTTTCCATAAGGTAAATCAGAATCTGCAGCTATAAGTCCAATATCAATATTACCTGCATACGATTTTTCATAATTTGGCATTCCAATTATCCGTCTATAAAGATTTAAAAGTGTGTTTTCTCTATTTGACTTTGTCCTGATCTCACACTCCCAAATCCGTATTACTATCCATCCGGCAAGTTTAAGATCAACATTATTGGAATAATCACGGGCAATGTTCATTGCTATTTTATGCCGCCAGAAGTTAACATTCGATTTCGGTAATCGGAAATACTTACAGTCCTCATGTCCGTGCCAAAAACATCCGTCTATGAACACAACAGTCTTATATTTTCTCAGAACAATATCTGGAGACCCGGGAAGTTTTTGGTTGTTGACTCTATAGCGCAAGCCTTTAGAAAAAAGATACTTCCGCACAATCAGCTCGGGCTTCGTATCTTTCCCCTTTATAGCCGCCATATTCCGACTTCGCTCTTCGGGTGTCTTTATGTCTGTCATAATCTAATAACAAAGTTAGTAATAAATGATGTGCGGTAAAAGTTTAATAGGAGTGTGTAATCCATTTTTGTCCGTATGGCCATATCATCACAGTTATTATGTTTAAATATAATTAAAACTAACCCTGATATATTTAAATAAAGTTAAAATAATAGATTGCGGAATAGAATGGTATTCATAGAGGTTGACATGTCGGCTCAAAATCACTACCTTTGTAAGTGAATCAAGAGGAGGAGGCCCGCGGGCTTCCTCCCTTTATATATTGAAATATATATTGAAGCAATGATCGACAAGCAATTAATCAATAACATCGTTACTGACGCTATCAAGGACAGCGACATATTTGTCGTGGATATTCGCGTCACTCCCGATAACGATATCACCGTGGAGCTCGACTCTGTGGCGGGTCTCGACATCGACACGTGCTCGCGCATCTCGCGTGAGATCGAGGGTCACCTGGACCGCGATGCCGAGGATTTCCAGCTCGAGGTAGGCTCGGCCGGACTGACGGCTCCGTTCAAGGTGCCTCAGCAGTATGTCAAGAACATCGGCAATGATATCGAGGTGCTCACGCGCGACGGCCACAAGTACACGGGCCGTCTCGTCGAGGTCAACGCCCCCGAGTTCACCATCGAGGTGAGCCGCAAGGTCAAGGAACCCGGCGCCAAGCGCCCCGTCGTCAAGACCGAGCCCCTGACGCTGACGATGGACAACGTGAAGAAGGCCACCTATCTAATTGATTTTAAATAAAAAGTATAACCAACAATACATCACACCCCTATCATCCCCACCTATGGCTAAGAAAGAGGAAACCCCCAACATGGTCGAGCGTTTTGCCGAGTTCAAGGAGCTCAAAAACATCGACAAGACTACAATGATAAGCGTCCTGGAAGAGTCGTTCCGTAACGTGCTCGCCAAGATGTTCGGCACCGACGAGAATCTCGATGTCATCATGAACCCCGACAAGGGCGACGTCCAGATATTCCAGAACCTCCAGGTAGTGCCCGACGGCGAGGTCGAGGACCCCTACCGTCAGATTTCGCTCACCGACGCCCGCGCCGACGATGACCCCGAGGTCGAGATTGGCGAGGAGCACACCAAGGAGATTATCTTTGCCAACTTCGGTCGCCGCGCCATCCTCAACCTGCGCCAGACCCTGCAGTCAAAGATTCTTGACCTGCAGAAGGACGCCCTGTACAACAAGTTCAAAGACCTCGAGGGCGAGCTCATATCGGGCGAGGTTTACCAGACATGGAGCAAGGAGACGCTGCTCATGGACGTGGAGAAAAATGAGCTGCACCTGCCCAAGAGCGAGTCAATTCCCGGCGACTTCTTCCGCAAGGGCGAGACCGTGCGCGCTGTCATCTCTAAGGTCGACAACACCAACAACAACCCCCGCATATACGTATCACGCACGAGCGAGGCTTTCCTGCGCCGCCTCTTCGAGCTCGAGGTGCCCGAGATTCACGACGGCCTCATCAACATACGCGCCGTGGCCCGCATCCCGGGCGAGCGTGCCAAGATTGCCGTCGAGAGCTATGACGACCGCATCGACCCCGTGGGCGCCTGTGTAGGCGTCAAGGGCTCGCGCATCCACGGCATCGTGCGCGAACTGCGCAACGAGAACATCGACGTCATCAACTACACGGCCAACCCGTCGCTGCTCATACAGCGCGCGCTTAGCCCGGCCCGCGTATCGTCGATACGCCTCGACGAGGAGGAGAAGAAGGCCGAGGTGTTCCTGCGTCCCGACGAGGTATCGCTCGCCATCGGTAAAGGCGGCCTCAACATCAAGCTCGCATCGATGCTCACAGGCTATGTCATCGACGTTTACCGTGACACCGAGGAGGCGTTTGAGGAGGATATCTACCTCGACGAGTTCAAGGACGAGATCGACGGCTGGGTAATCGACGCCCTCAAGAACATAGGCTGTGTAACCGCCAAGAGTGTACTGAACACTCCCCGCGAGCAGCTCATCGAGAAGGCCGACCTGGAGGAATCGACCGTCGACCAGGTTATCGACATACTCAAGGCCGAGTTTGAGGACTAAGCCCGCGCGACCCACCGACCACCTCCCTCTCCACCCCACCTCTCAATAAACCACACAAAACACCAAATAAAAGCGAAAATAACACAACATAGCGAGAAACAATATAAGCAAAATA
>CAMWLW010000005.1 GCA_947175245.1 uncultured Bacteroidales bacterium | reverse complement strand
CCGAAAATCTGACACTCGAGGTTCTCTCGTCGGGCAGCGTAAAAGCCAAAATCAGCGACAAGAACTCGGCTACAGGTACATTGACCGTCACCACCGGCCCGACAGTCGATGAATATGACAAGGTAGTGCTGTTAGCAACCAACGGTCACGCCACCACAATGAGCAGCATCTCGTTTGAAGAAGCAGGCCTGCGAATCAACAGCGACGTGACCTACGACATCCCCGCCGACGCTCAGACCATAGATATCAATATCGAGACAAACGCATCCTATACCGTCTCTATACCCGAGGAAGCACAGGATTGGATAAGTCACACCGCGCCCTCGCGCGCATGGCGAAGCGAGACCATCACCCTGAAGATAGAAGCCAACGAGTCGGACGCCCGAACCGCAACCGTAACACTGCTTGACGAAGACGGCAAACCCCTGGGCTCAATAGTCATCAAACAGGACTCGGACTTCCCCGACCCCTTCACCGCCTTCCCCGATGAAGTCTTCAGAAACTATGTATTAAGAAACTTTGACACCAACAAGGACGGCAGAATCTCATCGGAAGAGGCGTTGAATGTAACAAAAATTTATATTGGAGTTTCTGATAAATTGGAATCTCTTGACGGTATCGAATACTTTCCAAACTTAACCAGTCTTGAGTGCTTCTGTTTATATAAGCTTACTTCTCTTGATGTTTCAAAAAATACAAAGTTAACTGAATTGCTTTGTTATGAAAATAGACAGCTTACATCAATTAACGTTTCAAATAACAAATTGCTGACTAAATTAGATTGTTCCCGAAATAAACTTACATCACTTGATATATATAATAATACTAAGTTGACATGGTTGGCTTGTTATGATAATGAACTTACAGAGTTAGACATAAGAACGAATTGGCAATTATCAGTGCTTGGTTGTCAAAACAATAAGATTTCAGATTTAGATGTACCTCAATTGCCATATTTGACCGTATTAATTTGTGATAATAACAATTTCTCTCGATTGAGTTTATGGAATAATGCAAATTTGACCCAATTGAGTTGTTGTCATAATAATATAACTGAACTTGATACATCACACAACTCACAATTAGTAGCTTTGCGTTGCAATTATAACCAACTTACGACACTTGATGTCACAAATAAGGCGTTTTTGAAAGTACTATATTGCGACAATAATAATATAACCGAACTCGATATCACTAACAATAAACTACTGGCAGAATTTAACTGTTCGGATAATAGTTTAACCGAACTTGATGTATCAAACAATATTCAACTAAACAAATTATATTGCGATAATAACAATCTAACATCGTTAGACCTAACTAAAAATACGGCATTAGAATTTCTGCATTGTAATAATAATCAACTCACGATATTAGATGTATCAAGAACTAATATTGGAGATGCGTATTCCACGTATTATGATGATGTATTGGAATGTCACATGTCATCGCTTGAAACACTAATTTTAAAAACAGGATGGAATCTTCATACCCTAATTACGGGAGGTAGTGAAGGTGACTATTATGATAATGCAAAAATTCAGTATGTAGACTAATAGAATTACCGATATTACCAACGACAGTGCCGGGAGTAATCCCGACACTGTTTTTTGTGCCAGCCCACAACATCGTCGCTCCGCGGTAAAGCGTCGACTGGCGCTTGCGGTAAGTGTGTTCGTGTGGCGGATTGGCGGCGGGTGTAAAAATTCGCACAAGCAGGCTAATCGACTGACGCACAGCATGGCGCAACAAAAAGCCCTCGCCAGGGGATGACGAGGGGTACACATGAGTATGGGTTATGAGGAAATTGTATTAGATGTTCTCGATGGGAAGTGAGAGGGTGGCGAGTTCGTAGGGGGTGCGCGATGAGTGCAATTGCATCATGCCTGCCACATCGTGGGGAGCGGGCTCGACTGAACTGCCGGCTACCCGGGCCGTACAAATGACTCCTGCCATACCGGCCACTAAAAACAATGTGTATATAATCTTTTTCATGATGCGCTGTTTTAATAATATTTCATATTTGTCACATTATCAGAACAACAGCGCTACACTAATGGTTCGCGTCAGGGCAAAAAAATTTTACCCTGAGGCAAAATTTCTTTTTCAAGCGCAGAACATACCGCGCATGCGATCCATAAGCGAGGGCTTAAGATCCTTGAGGTGTACATGCACCTCGCCGTTTGCTTTGCCGATGAACACAATCGATGAGTGCATCACAACGGCGATGTACTTCTCGAAGTCGAGAATGGCGTGAACGCGGTTGAGATCGATTGTGTGGAATGGTGACCAAGAATCGAGGCTGTTGATAACAATATCGTGACCTTTAATCTCGATACCGCCCTCCGAGTCCATAGCCTCGAAAAGGAGGGGGATATTCAACTCGTCAATGCTGGCGGGGCGATTGCGATATTTCTTGTAGATTGTCTCGATGGTCTTGTTGTTAATCATTACAATTTCAATTTATCCTGTTTGTTACTCACGTTATTTTCGCTTTCGTGATATTATAACATTTGTTTATCAATTTTGGTTGTTACGCAAAGGTTACAATTTGACCAAAATCACATTTTTAACATTTGTTAAATACAAGAAGTCCGATTTAAAGCCCAATAAACCAGCGTAACTCACTGTATATCATATATAACAAAAAGCATGCAGCCAAGGTTGACCGCATGCTTTTTATTAATGTTAAATTCAAAAATTTTATGCCAGGAAGCCGAGAAGTACACCGGCAGCCACGGCCGAACCGATAACACCGGCAACGTTGGGGCCCATAGCGTGCATGAGCAGGTAGTTGCTGGGGTCATACTCGAGACCGAGGTTGTTGGAGATACGGGCCGACATGGGCACGGCCGACACACCTGCGTTGCCGATAAGCGGGTTGATCTTCTTGTCTTTGGGCAAGAAGATGTTGAACAGCTTAACGAACAGCACACCCGACGACGAGGCGATGATGAAGGCCATGAAGCCGAGCAGGAAGATGAAGATGGTCTCCTTGGTAAGGAATGTGGTGGCCTGGGTAGAGGCACCTACTGTCATGCCGAGCAGGATGGTGACGATGTCGGTGAGCGCGTTGCTCGCTGTCTTGGCGAGACGTGTGGTAACACCGCTCTCACGCAGAAGGTTGCCGAAGAAGAGCATGCCGAGCAGGGGCAGACCCGTGGGTACCACGAAGCAGGTGAGTAGCAGGCCCACGATGGGGAACACGATCTTCTCGTTCTGAGAGACGGCACGGGCGGGTTTCATGCGTATGACGCGCTCCTTCTTGGTGGTGAACAGGCGCATCAACGGTGGCTGTATCACAGGCACGAGTGCCATGTATGAGTAAGCCGACACGGCGATGGCACCCATGAGGTTGGGGGCGAGCTTGGATGACAGGAAGATGGCCGTGGGGCCGTCGGCACCGCCGATGATGGCGATAGCGGCAGCCTGATCGGGCGCAAAATGCAGGGCGAGAGCCACCATGTAGGCACCGAAGATACCAAACTGGGCGGCGGCGCCGATGAGCATGAGCTTGGGATTGGCGATGAGTGCCGAGAAGTCGGTCATAGCGCCGATGCCGAGGAAGATGAGGGGGGGATACCAACCGGCCGATACACCGTTGTAAAGGATGTTGAGTACCGAACCCTCTTCATATATACCGATTTCAAGACCGGCTGTAGTGTTGAACGGGATGTTACCGATAAGGATACCGAAACCGATCGGCACTAACAGCATGGGCTCGAAGTTCTTCTTGATGGCAAGCCAGATGAAGAACAAACCGACGGCGAGCATCACGAAATGTTCCCAGGTGGCGTTGGCAAAGCCTGTGAACTTCCAGAACTCGGCGAGGTTTTCCATGAAAAAGTTAGCAAGAACCATTTGTCAGTAGATTTAAGTTGTTATCGTGTGATATTGATTCTTAGCCGATAGTGACAAGTGTCGTGCCCTCAAGTACTGAGTCGCCCTGCTTGACGTCGATCGAGGCGATGACGCCGTCGCGGCCTGCGTGGATAGAGTTCTCCATCTTCATGGCCTCGAGCACCAGGACTGTGTCGCCGGCTTTCACGGTGTCGCCGACGCTGACATTGATGCTGAGCACAACGCCGGGCAGCGGAGCCTTGACGGGTGTGCCGGCACCGGCAGCGGCGGGACGCGAAGCGATGACTTTGTCGCCCGAAGCCGTGCGGGGAGCGGCGCTGGGTTTGGGAGCCGTGGCTACCTTGACGGAGGCGTTCTTGTCGCCGAGCTCCACCTTGTAGGGAACACCGTTGACCTCGACCTGTGCGATACCGTTGTCGATATCACCGATGCCGACATTGTATGTGTTGCCGTTGATTTTATATTTATATTCTTTCATGTCGTTTAAATGAATGTTTGGTTTATCGTTCAATTGAAAAATAAATGCATTGGGGTAACACACACATTAGCGGTGAGGCATCTGGCGCATGTTGTAGATCTTGGAGCTCCAGGGCGAGTAGGCGCGCTTCACTTTGTTGATGGTGAGGACGTGGCTCTCGTTGTCGTGGGCGTTGAGGTGCTCGTGGAGTGCCATGACGATAGCGGCGATCTCCTCGCCCGAGTCGTGATCGGGATGCTCGTCGCGGGGAGTCTCCTTGACATCCATGCCGTGTGAACGCATCTTGTTGGCACGGTTGACCGAGCCGCCGATCTTGCTGATGATCATGAACGCGATGCACAGCACGGCGAGTGCACTGAACACGATGCACATAGCCATAGCAGCCATACCGAAACCGTGTTTGTCTTTCCGGGCAAACTTCTCAATCTTGTCGTTGCGGTCGGCGATGACGTTGTTGCTCGAGGGTGTTATGTACTTGTCGGGGCGTATGTCATCACGCACCTCCCATGTCTTGGCAACGTCAACGTTACCGTCTTTGTCATATACGGTGACGCCATCGTTGCAGCGGGCGTATGACTCGTTGGCATTGAGTACAGGCACTTTGACATAGTCAATAAGCGTGCGCTTGTCTGAGTCAAAGAGGAAAATCTCGTTCTCGCGTGTGGGATCGAGGGTGAAATTGGTGTGGAATGTACCGCGCGAGGGTCGGCCGTCGGCCCAGAATACCACATGCTGACGCTTGGGCATCCTGGTATTGACGTCGTGCAACGGAATCGAGTACCATGTCTCAGGGTCTGAATTGGGATCGGTGGTGAGGAACACCGACGAGATCTCAAGCGGGCCAAACTTTGAGTTGTATAGCTCGATCCATGCCGAACGCTCACCGAAGTCGTCGACATAGTTGCTGTCGTTGACGGTCATCACCTCGTTGATGTGCAGGACGCCCTTGCGGGCCTGTCCTGACACAGTCAATGATGAGAGCGCGACACATGCAAGCGCTATAAGTTTAAATGTTTTCATATAACTATTGTTGTATCGCAATGTTTTACAGAGGTATATTACCGTGTTTCTTGGCGGGGTTAACCACTTTCTTGGTAGCGAGCTGCTGGAGGGCCTTGATGATGCGGAAACGGGTGTTGCGGGGCTCGATCACATCGTCGATGTAGCCATACTTGGCAGCGTTGTAGGGGTTGCAGAAGAGCTTGTTGTACTCAGCCTCTTTCTCAGCGAGAACGGCTTTGGGATCCTCGGCGGCTTTGGCCTCCTTGGCATAGAGTACCTCGACAGCACCGGCGCCGCCCATAACTGCAATCTCGGCCGAGGGCCAGGCGTAGTTCATGTCACCGCGCAGCTGCTTACAGCTCATCACGATGTGTGAGCCGCCATAGCTCTTGCGCAGGGTGACTGTAACCTTGGGCACAGTAGCCTCGCCATAGGCGTAGAGCAGTTTGGCACCGTGGAGAATGACGCCGTTGTACTCCTGGCCTGTACCGGGCAGGAAGCCGGGAACGTCAACGAGAGTTACCAAGGGGATGTTGAAGGCATCGCAGAAGCGCACGAAGCGTGCGGCCTTGCGCGAGGCGTTAGAGTCGAGCACGCCGGCAAGGTACTTGGGCTGGTTGGCTACGATACCTACCGACTGGCCGTTGAAACGGGCGAAGCCGATGATGATGTTCTTGGCATAGTCGCGCTGAATTTCAAGGAACTCACTGTTGTCGACGATGGCGCCGATAACCTGGTACATGTCGTAGGGACGGTTGGCCGAGTCGGGGATAATCTCGTTGAGTGAGTCCTCGAGACGGTCGATGGGGTCGGTACACTCGGCGAGGGGAGCCTCCTCGAGATTGTTCTGGGGGATGTAGCTGATGAGCTTGCGGATGATGCGGATAGCGTCCTCACCGTCCTCGGCTGCAAAGTGGGTCACACCGCTCTTGGTGGCATGAACCTCGGCACCGCCGAGCTGATCCTGTGTCACATCCTCGCCGGTAACGGTCTTGACAACCTTGGGGCCGGTCAGGAACATGTAAGAGATACCCTTGGCCATGACTGTGAAGTCGGTGAGAGCGGGCGAGTAAACGGCGCCGCCGGCACAGGGGCCGAGAATACCTGAAATCTGGGGAATAACACCCGAGGCGAGGATGTTGCGCTGGAAAATCTCGGCGTAACCGGCCAGTGCGTTGATACCCTCCTGGATACGTGCGCCGCCCGAGTCGTTAAGACCGATACAGGGCGCACCCATACGCATGGCCATGTCCATGACCTTGCAGATCTTGAGTGCCATTGTCTCGCTGAGTGAGCCACCGAACACGGTGAAGTCCTGAGCAAAGACATAAACGAGACGACCCTCGATTGTGCCGTAACCTGTAACGACACCGTCGCCGGGGTAAGATTTCTTCTCCTGACCGAAGTTGGTGCAACGGTGGCGCACGAACATGTCGAGTTCCTCAAACGAACCCTCGTCAAGAAGTTGGGCGATGCGCTCGCGGGCGGTATATTTGCCGCGCTCGTGCTGCTTATCGATAGCTTTTTGACCGCCACCGAGACGGGCCTCGGCGCGCAGATCAATCAGTTCCTGAATTTTCTGAAGTTGATTGCTCATAATTATATATGATACTATTATATATTATAATGTGATGGAATGGAGAGACGGCGTGATTATTTGTTGGGATCCTCACACAGTTCAACGAGAGTGCCTACGGTCGACTTGGGGTGCAGGAAGGCGATGTTCAGGCCCTCGGCGCCCTTGCGTGGAGCCTTGTCGATGAGGCGGCAGCCTTTCTCCTCGACCTCGGCGAGAGCATTGGCTACACCGTCCTGTACGGCAAACGCGATGTGCTGGATGCCGCCGCGGCCGCCGTTGTTGGCGATGAATTTAGCGATAGCGCTATCCTCGGCAGTGGGCTCGAGGAGCTCTATTTTGGTCTGACCAACCTTGAAGAACGCGGTACGCACTTTCTGGTCGGCAACTTCTTCAATTGCAAAGCACTTGAAGCCTAAAATGTTCTCGTAGAAAGGGATAGCCTCCTCGAGTGAGGGAACGGCAATACCTACATGCTCGATATGCGAAATATCCATAGCTATAAAGTAATGTTAATTGGTTAATATTTTCGATTAATTTACACACCGACATGAATGTCGCGCTGATGTAACGGCACACTTGTCAGCGTGCAAATTTAACAAATTTTCTATTTTTTGCAGTCTTATTCGCCTAAATATTTATAGGTCGGCATTATAATAAAAGTTAAAAGAGCATGACAATCTGATGAGATTCATTTGTCAATGATATTTAAATCGAGCACATCGTCGGTAACGATGGCATCACGATAGTCAGGGCTCTCGACCCGCAGATCGACATTGGAGAGTGTGATACCGTCGACATGCCGAATGAACAGTCCCCATGCCGGTAACTCACCGAACATTGTATATTCAGGGTATGAATCACGCGCTTCGGGCATGGAAGCGAGTCTGTATTTACCCACATACCCCATGCCTTTGGTGCCGCGTCCGGGATAGGTGACAGTGATATTCTCGAGACGGATGCCGGTGACTCGTGCATCGGGAAGGCCTGTAATACTCGCAGGGATAGGGTTGAAAATCGTGTTCAGGCCGGGGCCGCGCAGATCATAGCCCTCGTCGGGACGGCCGAACGGCACTGTACACCTGAGATTCCTGACGATCACATTGCCGATTGAACCGGGCTTGACACCGTGGCGATGTCCAAGCCTTATAAACAAAGCGTTACCCGTGTTATCGGCATCAACGCCATCAATAACGACATTGTGTATATGAGCCCCGTCGACCGACTCAATAGCGACAGCCGACCTGTAAGTATCTCGTACTCTGATACCGCTGACGGTTATGTTGGTGAATGCTCCATAGGACTCGGTACCGATCTTGAATGCACTGGCGCTGCTCCTTATTGTACAGTCACTTACCGACACTGAATCACACCCGGCCGACGGGTCGAACGATTTAAGCACAATACCATCATCGGCCGAATTTATGTCGCAACCGTGTATCACCACCCGGCGTGAGTCGACTATATCGATACCATCATTGTTCCAATATGCGCGGTTTATAAAGTCGATACCACTCACTGTCACACATGCTGAATTGTGTATCGAGACTCCCCATCCTGCCGATGAGCGCAAGCTCAGATCGCTGATAAGCAACGAATCAACATGATTGAAACGTAGCAGATTGGGACGGACAGAGGGTCGCATGCGTCGATAATTATAATTCGGGTCGACTCGCGAACCGACGTGATGCAGACTATCGATGGTGAGAACGAGATCAAGACCGCGACCATCAATAATTCCTCTGCCTGTAATACTGACATTCACGGCCGAGTCAGCATAAAACAAAGCTTTCATATCGCCGGGATGCTCACCCTCGGGATCATAACCTACGTAATCGTAGGGGTCAGTGCTGCCCAAAATGATGGCACCGCGATCAATCTCGACATGAGTGTCTGACCACAACCTCACGGCTCCGATCGTATATGTGCCGGGACCAAACCTCAGGCGACCACCCCCTGAGCGGCCGAGCGAATCGGCGGCTGACTGCACGGCCGAGGTGATGACACGCTCACCACCGGGCCGTATTTCAATATCGGCCGACAATAATACATGAGGCAGCAATAACAGTACTGTCACTAAAAGGATTTGTTTCATGGTATATAAGTATTTTATCTGAATCTAAGACGGGAGGCGACGGCCTTTGAGGGAGGGGAGCAGGCAGGCGACGATGCCCATGAGTGGCATGTAGGCGCACACATTATATATAGTCTCGATACCATAAATATCGGCAAAGTCACCGAGCACTGCCGAAGCAATGCCGCCGACACCAAACGCGAAGCCGAAAAAGAGACCCGAAATCATTCCGAGTTTGGTGGGCAACAGTTCCTGAGCATACAGCAATATGGCAGGGAATGCCGACGAGAGCATGAAGCCGGCGCAGAAGCTGAGCACGGCCGTGGCGGTGAGCCCGACGTGGGGTAACAGGAGGCTGAACGGTGCTGTACCGAGAATCGAAACCCAGATTACAGGCTTGCGACCGTATTTGTCGCCGATGGGCCCGCCCACAAGGGTGCCGATGGCAGTCGACACGAGGAAGATAAACAAGAAGACCTGAGACTGGGACACCGAGATGCCGAATTTGTGAATTAGATAGAATGTGTAATAGCTCGTGAGCGACGCCATGTAGATGTACTTGGAGAAGATGAGAATGACGATGACGCCGATGGTAAACAATGTCTTGGAGCACGACAACGGCATCGACAGGCTGCTGACATGGGACGCGGGATTAGACCGCAGGTCGCGCACGTAGCCACGATACCACCTGACGATGGGACGCACGGCCATAAGTGATAGCGCCGAGAACACCAGAAACCACAGCACCCAGCGGCGGTCGTGGGGTGCAACGATGAGAGCCACAAGCAGCGGGCCTATCGAACCGCCGAAGTTGCCGCCGACCTGAAAGACCGACTGGGCGAAACCGCGGCGCGCCCTACCCGACAGCGAGGTGATGCGCGACGCCTCTGGATGCAGTGTTGCCGAGCCGAGGCCCACCATGAACACGGCGACAAGGATGCCGGCAAGCGTGCCGCTCAAAGAGAACAACACTATGCCGAGGGCGGTACACACCATGCCCGCGGGCAGGCTCCATATAAACGGGCGGCGGTCAAACGCATAGCCGACCACGGGCTGAAATATCGACGCGGCTATCTGGTAGACGAGCGTGATGAGTCCTATCTGGGCGAAATTCAAGTCAAGATTCTGCTTCAGCATGGGGTAAACGGCTGTGATTACCGACTGCAACAGGTCGTTGAGCGAGTGGATGGCACAAAGCGACAGCAGTACGCCGAGATTGGGTGTCGTGAGGAGATTACGTAATTTAGAAACCATTAGAATACCGATTATTCCTGTAAAACGATACAAAGATACAAAATAATCAGCCATAATTTCAATTCTCAAATTTGCGAACGACACAAACTATCATTATATTTGTACCGTTATTAATAAGGAATTTATGATCGCAAATAATCTTTATCCAAGCGTCCCAATTCATCCGGGTGAAATGATAAAGGATGAGATTGAATACCGCGGCATATCACAAAAGGCACTTGCCGACGAAATTGGCATATCGCCTTCGGTACTCAACGAGATTTTAAACGGAAAGCGAGCAGTTACCACCGAATATGCCCTTCTTTTTGAAGCTGCACTGGGTATCGAAGCCGATCTCTGGCTAAGATTGCAATCAGATTATAACAAACAGTTGGCCAAATCTAATCCAACTTTTCGTGATCGCTTGGCAAAAATAAGACAGGCCGCAGCATTTATATAAAGTTTATTGACAATAGCATTTAGCTATTGGGTATATTAGCGTTTTTAACACCGACAATGAAACGTTTACACATTCTACTTCTTTCATTGGTTTGTTCACTGTCAGTGCTTAATGCCCGGACTATTCAAGGTACAGTACTGTCAGCAAACGATTCAACGGCCGTTATTGGTGCAAATTGCCGGCTAATATCCGACGGAAAACTGATAACAGGTGTAATATCGGGCTATGATGGCAGCTTCGATTTAGACACCGAGGTAAAAACTGTTATGAATCTCGAGATTTCCATGATCGGTTTTTCATCAACAACCATCATAATCGAATCGGGCAGTAAAAATCTAAATCTCGGCACAATATATCTTGACGAGGGGGTTGCCCTTAATGAAGTCACTGTAACGAGTAATTCAGTTATCAAATCAAAAGGTCGCACAATAATTTACCCTTCTGCGTCAGACTTAAAATCCTCGGCTACCTCTATAAGTCTCTTTAAAAAACTACCTCTTGCAGGATTGCAGGCAAATCCAATAACCCGCAGCATTACAGTTGACGGTGGCACGCCTGTTATTCTTATAAACGGTGTGCCGTCGTCTATTGATGATGTCAATGCGCTGCAACCTAAAGATATTGAGAAAATCGAGTATTCAAGATTTACCCCCGCCCGATATGCCGACTCGGGCAACTCGGGATTTATCAATATAACCCTGAAGAAGCGGAACGACGGCGGACAGGTTTATGCCTGGGGGCGCAGTGCGGTGAATACGGCTTTTGTTGACGCCAATATCAGGGCTTCATATCATCAAGGTGCCTCGCAGTTCACTATGCAATATCGCCCGTCGTGGAGAAACTATCAGCAAGTCTATGACAATACAACCGAAAGCTACATTGGCGATGATTTCGTGGTCGACCTTGAAGAGCATGATCGTAATCCGTTCAATTATCATTACCATCAGCTAAATCTGAAGTATGACTTTAGCCCTAATGCCAAGACTCTTTTTTCGGCAACGTTCAGTGCAATGCCGATGTCTAACAAAAGTCGTTCCATCGCCAGGACAATAGATTCGGAACTGGGGACATACGATAATAATAATCTGGCTACCAGCAATGACTTTACCCCATCGCTTGACCTCTTCCTGCGCCGTGATTTCAACGATAAGAATACGTTGGAGGTACAGGTAGTCGGCACATTGAGCTCGAGCGACTATAGACGTGACAATAATTATGTTTTTTCAGACGGCAGTGAGAGTTCATACATTATGAATGTTGACAGTCGCCGCCGTTCATTGATTTCAGAAATAAGTTACATCCACACGTTTAGCGAAAAGACATCGCTTTCGGCCGGTATCCAAAACACGGTGTCGCGTAGTACAAACACCTATCTGACATCAGATTATAAACCGATACTCTCTGAAAACAACAATTATGCCTACATACGCTTGGGGCAGCGTGTCGGTAAGTGTTATATCGCGTTGGCAACCGGTGCTAAACTGTTCTGGATAAACAATGACCTCAATAAACGTAACTTTATAAGGAACCTGTCAAGCGCCCAGGTTTCATGGAACATCAACAACAGCTTGAGTCTGCAAGGGTCGTTCAGATATTCCCCGGCAATCCCATCACTTACAGCTCTTACTGATTACCCACAGCAGACTACGCCCTATCTGGTTTCAAACGGCAATCCACAGCTGAAAGTCGCCGATAATTTTTTATACAGCATCGGCGCCGATTACACCTATAAAAAATTTCAGGCTTCATTCCAGTCGGCCTACTCCAATGTCAATAACAGTGTAATCAGCGATATAAACTACTTAGGTGAAGGCATGTTCCTGTCACAGTCGGTCAATGCTAAGTATCGGCGAGTGTTTCAGAATGATCTGACCCTGCGCATCAGCGAAATTCATGGATTTGGTGTAAACCTGTATATGAGCCTCACGCACTATCAGACCGCAGGAGCAACCTGGAGCCACAAGCTGACATCGTTTGATGGCAGTGTCACGCTGTGGTGGAATAAAGGGCCATACACTATTTCATATTGGCGCAAACTTCCGGGCAAATATCTAAATGGTCACTATGTCGGCAAAGATGAAAACGGCGACGCATTGCAGTTTGAATGGCAACCGAACAAACATTGGACTGTCGGAGCAAGCTGGATGTATATGTTTGACAGGAAGGGTACTCGCTATCCGGCATGGGACTATTCATCAGTAAATCCATCCTACCGTGAGCGATATATCAAGAATAACGGCAACATGGTAGTCCTTTCGGTCAGCTATTCTGCTGACTTCGGTTCGATTTTCCGCACAGGACGCCGCAATCTGAATAATTCGGACAACGGCTCATCGCTATTGAAATTATAAGTAACTTTAAAAATATCTGTATATGAAGATGTATGTATTCCTGGCCGACGGTTTTGAAGAAATCGAGGCCCTTGCAACTGTCGACCTGCTGAGACGCGCAGGTCTCGAGACTGTCACGGTGAGCATTAACAGCGGTGCCGAGGTAACCGGCGCTCACGGCGTGAAAGTGCTGGCCGACGCCCTGCTGGCCGACACGACCGTAGCCGCTGACGACTGGATGATAATGCCCGGCGGACTGCCCGGCGCCACAAACCTGGTTGACGATATTACTCTCACCGGCATGCTCAAGGAGCATCATGCCAATGGGGGTCACATGGCAGCGATATGTGCCTCACCGGCATTCGTGCTGGGTGCGCTCGGGCTGCTCGACGGCGTGAACGCCACATGTTATCCCGGCTGTGAGGGGCAGGCTCCCGACGTCAAGTTCAGCGGCAAGCCTGTGGAGGTATCAGACAAGATCATCACCGGCCGCGGCCCCGGCTACACGATGCAGTTTGCGCTGGCTATCATCACGGCTGCGGCAGGCGAAGACGTAGCCACACGCGTTGCCGACGGACTGCTTCTAACCGAACAACATTAAACCTCGCTTTAGCTTACAAAAACAGCGGCCGCGCATCTGCTTGCACGGCCGCTGTTTTTCTATTATCAACTAATTACTTACACAGCATCTCGGCTGCCGTTTTGACGGTCTCGCCGAGGGTCGGATGACCGTGAACAGCCATAGCGAGCTTATCGACAGTGACACGTGCAGTCATCATATCGGCAACAGCCTGAACGAGATCGGCCGCATGAGGCCCCATAATGTGACAACCCACAATCTGACGAGTCGAACGGTCGGCAATCAGCTTGACCATACCATCAGCCTCGCCCATCGCCACAGCCTTGCCGTTGGAGCGGAATGTGGTCTTTGCAACCGCGATATCGAGGCTGCGCTCCTTACATTGCTCCTCGGTGAGTCCGACCATAGCACACTCGGGCATGGTGAAAACAGCCGACGGTATAACATCAAGATTGACGTCATGTCCGAGCAGCCTGTCGCCCTGAGCCGTAGCGGCATGAGCCAACATACACAAGCCGTTGACATCGCCGATGGCATAGAGACCGGGAATGTTAGTGGCGAAGTTCTCATCGACAGTTACACCGCGACGGCTCACATCAAGGCCAAGCTGCTCGAGTCCGTCGGGGATAACAGGTCGGCGACCTACAGCCATGACAGTGAGGTCAGTGTCGATAGTAAGAGTCTTGCCACGCTGTTCATAGGTGACCTGTCCCTGAGCAATCGACGTTACCGACGCGCCGACTATGATATTGATACCCAGGCGTGAGAGAGCCGTACGCAACCGCTTGGCGATGTCGCGGTCAAACGGCGGCAGTATCTCCTTGCAATACTCGATGACCGTGACATCGGCACCAAACTCATGGAGAATACAGGCAAATTCCATACCGATGACACCGCCGCCAATGATAGCGACACGTGAGGGCAACTCGGTCATTTCGAGCAATTCGTCACTGGTCACAGCGAGGTCGGAGCCGGGTATCGGGAGCCTGGCAGGGGCCGACCCCGTAGCAAGCACCACGCGCGGAGCCGAGTAGGCCTCGCCGTTGACTTCGATGGTGTCGGCAGCTACAAAGCGGGCTTCGCCGTTTATGTAATCGACGCCTGCGAGCGCACTCATCACCCCCTCACGCAGTTGCCCGACTATTTCGTTCTTACGGGCGACGGCCACACCATACCGAGGCTTAAACGACTCAATCTCAACGCCAAAAGCAGCGCCCTCACGGGCAGCGCGTATCACCGACG
Organism: uncultured Bacteroidales bacterium; assembly: GCA_947175245.1. Classification (GTDB taxonomy): domain Bacteria; phylum Bacteroidota; class Bacteroidia; order Bacteroidales; family Muribaculaceae; genus JAAVFS01. The sequence continues at coordinate 45,227 of CAMWLW010000005.1, read as the reverse complement.
CCGAGGCCAGCAGGGCCTTGGTGGGAATACAACCGCGGTTGAGACATGTACCGCCGGCGCTGTCGCGTTCAACGATAGCGACCTTGAACCCCTGTCGGCAAGCCTTGGCGGCAAATTCATAGCCGCCGGGGCCTGCACCTATGACAATGAGATCATGAGTCATGGTCGACGAGCTGCTGATAGGTGGTGACAGGATGCAGGGCTGCCTCGGTATCGTCGGGGTGACCTATCGGAGTATTGTGAGGCGCGGTCTTGACAACATCGGGTGTCTCGGCGGCCTCACGGGCGATATCGCGCATCACCGCGATGAACTCGTCGATGGTATCGAGGCTCTCGGTCTCGGTGGGCTCGATCATGAGCGACTCGTGGAAGAGCAGCGGGAAGTAGATGGTGGGCGCGTGGTAACCGTGGTCAAGCAGTCGCTTGGCAACGTTGAGCGTGGTGACGCCGGTCGACTTGTCGGCCAGACCGTCAAACACAAACTCGTGCTTGCAGACGCCCTCGATGGGCAGACGGTAAACGTCTTTCAAAGACTCCTTGATGTAGTTGGCGTTGAGCGTGGCGAGCTTGCCGGCCATCATCATCCCGTCGCGTCCGAGCGACAGGATATAGGCGAGCGCACGGGCGGCGACGGCGAAGTTGCCGAGCGTGCCGCTGACGCGTCCGAGTGCATCGGGGGTCGATATGACTTCGAACGTGCCGTCCTGACGTCTCACAACGCGCGGATTGGGAAGGAATTGCTCCAGCCCGGCGCGGACACCTACGGGGCCGGCTCCGGGGCCGCCGCCACCGTGGGGTGTAGAGAAGGTCTTGTGCAGATTGATGTGCATGACGTCGAAGCCCATATCGCCGGGACGTGCCACGCCGAGCATGGGGTTGAGGTTGGCGCCGTCATAGTAGAGCAGCGCACCGGCATCATGAACGAGCTTGGCAATCTCTGGGATGTTCTTCTCGAATATACCGAGCGTGTTGGGGTTGGTCATCATCACGGCAGCCACCGTGTCATCGAGCAACGGGCGCAGGTCGTCGACATCGACCGTGCCGTCGGGACGGCTCTTGACCTCGACAATCTCGAGGCCGGCAACAGCGGCGCTGGCGGGGTTGGTGCCGTGAGCCGAGTCGGGTACAATCACCTTGGTGCGCTTCTCGTCACCACGTGAGCGGTGATAGGCGCGTATAACCATCAGGCCGGTGAGCTCGCCATGAGCTCCGGCAAAGGGGTTGAGCGTGAACTCGGCCATGCCGCCGATTTCGCTGAGCATCCACTGCAGGGTATAATAGAGCATGAGGGCGCCTTGTGACGCGCGCGCCGGGGTAGCGGGGTGCATTGATGCAAAGCCGGGATGACGGGCTGCCTCCTCATTGATTTTGGGATTATACTTCATGGTGCACGAGCCAAGGGGATAGAAGCCGGTATCGACACCGAAGTTATTGGTACTCATATTGTTGTAATGGCGCACGACGGTAGGCTCGTCGACCTCGGGCAGATCGAGCGGTGTCTGACGCATGAGGTTAGCGGGCAGCGGGTTGGCAGCCTTGAACGGAGACGCCGGGAGTGAATAACCGCGTCGGCCGGGACGCGATAGCTCGAATATGAGCTTGCTATATGGTTCGCGATTCATAGTTACTGCAATTTGACAAGTTGTACATAGGCCATGAGGTCGGCATCAGACAGCATCTCGGTCGCGGCTATCAACAGGCAGTCGCGGCCAATCCTGACACCCGGCAGAATACCGGCATCGGTGGCCTGCTCCATGAACGAGTCGAGGTCAAAATCGACGGTCATAACAAACTCGTTGAGGAACGGACGGTCGGGATAGGTCAGGTGCATCTTGCCTGTGGCCGCGAGCTGCTCGGCCAGGACGTGGGCGAGCGTGCTGCTCAGGCTGTTGACTTCCTGAAGGCCTGCCGTGCCCATAACCGAGGTATAGATGGTGGCATAGAGTGCCATGAGTCCCTGGTTGGAGCAGATGTTGGAGGTGGCTTTCTCGCGGCGTATGTGCTGCTCACGTGCCTGGAGGGTGAGCACAAAGACACGGTTGCCGCGGTCGTCGGTGGTGGCTCCGACTATGCGTCCGGGCATCTTGCGCATCAAGGCCTTGGTAGCACACAGGTAACCGAGATAGGGGCCGCCATAGCTGAGCGGCATGCCGAGCGACTGAGCATCGCCGACGGCGATATCGGCACCCCACTCGCCCGGAGTCTTGATGGTGGCGAGGTCAATTGCCACGCAGTTCATTATGAACAGCGACTTAGCCGCGTGACAGGCATCAGCCCAGCCGGTGTAGTCTTCGACTATGCCATAATAGTTGGGCGCAGCCACTATGACGCCGGCAACATCGCCGGCAGCGAGTTTTGATTCAAAATCTTCGCGCGAGGTGACACCGTCGGCCTCGGCAATAGTGTCGACCGTGATACCATGGTAGGTGGCATAGGTGTCGATAACCTCGCGGACGGCGGGATTAAGAGTAGCCGAGACGAGGACACGATTGCGGCGACGGGCGTGAGCCACGGCCATCATCATGGCCTCGGCTGTAGCGGTTGCGCCGTCATACATCGACGCGTTGCTAATCTCGAGCCCCGTAAGGCGCGACATTATAGTCTGGTACTCAAAGATATATTGTAGCGTTCCCTGTGATATCTCGGGCTGATAGGGCGTGTAGGCGGTCAGGAACTCGCTGCGCGAAATCAAAGACCCGATAACGGCCGGAGCATAGCGGTTATAGTAGCCGGCACCGGCAAAGCACTTCAGACGCTGATTGTGGTCGCCGAGAGTGTCAAAAAAGTCCCTGATCTCCTTCTCGCTCTGAGGGGCGGGCAGGTTATAGGGCTGTTTCAGGCGCAGACTCTCGGGGACATCACTGTACAGGTCGTCGAGGCTGCTGACGCCGATGCGCTCGAGCATGACTGCAATATCCTCGGGAGTGTGCGGGAAATAGTGATGTGACATGACTGTGGTTTAGAGCTCTTAATATATTAGTGCTTCTCGGCGGCGCAATGTGCCTCGTAGGCCTCGGCATCCATCAGGTTGTCAAGCTCGGCGGGATCGGAGATTTCGAGTTTGATAATCCAGTTGGCCATAGCGTCCTCGTTGATGAGACGGGGATTGTCTACAAGAGCGTCGTTGACCTCGATAACGGTGCCCGACACGGGGGCATACAGGTCGCTGGCAGCCTTGACACTCTCGATGGCGCCGAAGTCGTCGCCGGCGGCAAACTCATCATCGGTCTCGGGCATATCGACATAGACCACGTTGCCGAGTGCGCGCTGGGCATAATCGGTTATACCTACTGTGCCGACATTGCCGTCGACGATGATATACTCGTGAGTGGGTGCATAATAAATCTTTGACATAGCTGTGTGAATTTTATTTTTTATATGATTTTTTGTAGAATTTCTTTGAAACGACAGTACAGGGGAAAGTCTTGCGGCGTATCCTGACTTTGAGCGGAGTGCCGAGAGCGGCATAACGGGCATCGACGAGGGCCATGGCGATGCTCTTGTCGACCGATATGGCATGGTAGCCGGTGGTGACGTGGCCGACAACCTCGTCGGCCTCGTTGAGCACTTCATAGCCGTGACGCGGGATGGCACGGTCGGCGAGCTCGATGCCTACGAGTTTGCGGGCAGGGCCGGCGGCTTTTTGCGCGGCAATCGCGTCGCGGCCTATGAATTCGGGTTTGTCGAGCTTGACAAATATGCCCAGGCCAGCCTCGAGCGGCGTGATATCGTCGGCGAGTTCGTCGCCATAGAGCGGCAGGCCCACCTCAAACCTCAGCGTGTCGCGGCAGCCGAGACCACAGGGAGCCACACCGGCAGCCATGAGCTTGTCCCACATCTCGACAATCACGTCGTGTGACGCGTAGACCTCAAAGCCGTCCTCACCTGTATAACCTGTACGTGACAGGATAACAGGAACGTCACCATAGACGGTGTCCTTAAAAGTATAGAATCCGAGGTCGGCACACCCGAGTCCGAGCACCTCGCCTACAATCTTCTCGGCATCAGGGCCCTGGATGGCAAGCTCGCCCATCGAGTCGCTCAGGTGGTCGATTGTGACGTCAAAGCCGGCGGCGTGAGAACGAATCCAATCGACATCCTTGTCAATATTTGATGCGTTGATTACCAGGAAGTAGTTGTCGGCCGAGCGCTTATAGACGAGCAGGTCGTCGACAACACCGCCGTCGGGGTGGAGCATCATGCCATAGAAGCACTTGCCGGGCTCGCCGCCCGTGGTATCGTTGGTAAATATATGATTGACAAACTTCTCGGCATCAGGCCCGGTAACAAGCACCTCGCCCATGTGAGATACATCAAAGACACCACACGCGTTGCGCACGGCCTGATGTTCCTCTACGATGCCTGCATACTGTATAGGCATGTCAAAACCGCCGAACGGGCTCATCAGCGCGCCCAGTTTAACGTGATGGTCGTGCAGACATGTCTTTTTCATTTCATTTTCCATGATATACTGTAATGTTTGGTTTAAAATAATAATTCGATAAACTTTGAGGTGGACAGTGACGCTATGACCTGCGATACATCGACTCGGGCGAGCGCGTTCGTGACAGCCGCGGGAGTGTACTCGACACCTTTGAGACGGTCTAATAGCGACGAGTCGAGGTCAGACAACAGGAAGAAGTCACCCATCAGGCCGACGCGTTCAATGACCGGGCCATTCAACTCGACCGAGAGCTCAAGCTCCCCCACCCCGTCGATATGCTCGCGTGAGGTAGCAGCCGCATGCGTGCGGTTGCCGGCAAGCCAGCCCGGTTTAGTGTAATTGAGAGCAAGCTCCTCTATACGCTCAACATCGTCGGGGGTCAGTGTCATTGTCGAGTCACACAACATCTCGGCAGCCCGCCGCTTGAACTCGGGCAGCGTGATGTCAGAGACCTCGCTGAGATTGATTACACGGGAACGCACCGACTCGACCCCTTTGGCCGTGAGTTTGCGGCTCGACGGGGTGATAGCCCTGAGCATCGCGTCTATGTCGGTATCATACAGCATGGTGCCATGCACTATGGCGCGGCCGCGGCGGTGATAGAAAGCGTTGCCCGACACCTTGCGGTCGCCTATCATTATGTCATTGCGGCCGCCGGCCCGAGCATCGATGCCGAGTCGGCACAACACGTCGGCAACCATCGCCGTGTACCTGCCGAAAGTGGTCGTAACGGCGTCGGACGTGGTGATGTAAGACAGCATCACATTATTCATATCGGCATACACGCAACCGCCACCACTGCGACGACGCACAATATCGATCAAGTGGCTGCGGCAATAGTCAAGATTGACTTCCGATACAAGATGCTGGTTACGCCCTATGATAACAGTGGGATTGACCTGCCACATAAAGAAATAGTCCTCATCGGCGCTGAGGGCGGCAAGATACTCCTCCATTGCTAAATAGAATTGCAACGGACGTACCTTGACATCGGGCAGCAGGACATGTTTCATGGCGTATAACTTTCAGCTTACAAATATAGCGAAAATTCACACACAAGCAATCCGAGTGGCTAAAATATTTATAAGTGCGCTATAATTATAATAAAATGCCGAGAAAGTAAGCGGCGATGTCGTTTTCGAGAGGCAGTCTAACAAGTTTATGCGGTCTCATATAATACGTTGCGCGAAAAGATGCGGGTATGGACTATCTTGATAACGACATTACCATACGTTCCATATCGAAAGATACACTTTTGTTGAGAATAAATGTCTTTAATCCAATACGAACCTGGTAATCATCCGTTGGTTGATATTTTTCAGATAAATCAATCTGAGGTATGGAAATTGTAGTCGAGCCGATAGTAAGCGGCACATTTTCAATTTTGTATATTTGAATTTCATCGTAACCTCCACTGCCACCAATAAGAGCGTTTCGAGGCTCCTGTCCTTCTTTTACAAAAGAATTCATTATAGGCCAGCAATTCGCAAAGAATATGCCAAATGAACCATCTCCACAATCAGGATCTATCAGCATAGAATAACCATTAACATTGCCTTGCACCACAATTTGATTGCCATTAGCAATCATCATATTTGGTTTCTCAAAGTCAGGGACAAAAGACTTGTCCGACACCATAAGACACGAGTTTTCAAAATCGAGTTTAACATTCCGTAATGCATTCATCACTTCATAACCGATGACAATATCAGTACGCTGTAACTGAACATCGAGAGTATCGTGACCACTACGAATATCTAAAACGAGGAAAGGGACATCATAGATTGTCACTTCTCCAAGACTTATCGAGTCTGCAATCGCTATGGGTACACCTGCAACATCGCGTGTACCACCTACTACCATAGAGGCTTTTAGCGTTTTTACTCCCATTTCATTCGCCTTTTGAGTGGAAATTACATTCATGCCGGCACCTGTGTCAAAACGTATATCACATTGCTTGCCGTTGATTTGGCAATCAGTAAGATATGCCACCATGATAGGAGGTTTTGATTCAATCATAGTGAGAGTATCTATCTTCATGGGTATTGAATGAGCCCCCAAATTATTCTCTACCCGGTAAGGATTATACTTGGAAAGAGCTTTATGACGTTCAATTTGGTTATCGAAAATCACAATAGTAGCTGAATCAAGATACTGCTTTGTCTGATTTACAATTTGCGTGAGCATTTGAGCTGCACTCTCATGTTTACCCAATATGCCCATATCAATCGCCATAAGTTGACTTACTGAGAGAACATTGCCAAGGTCTAAATTACCGCTGTTTATCAAAGCCGAGGAAAGTCTAACCGCTTCTTCGGGCTTGTTAAAAAAGTGCGCCAACATAGCTTCGGCAAAATCCTTTAAGAAAGGAGTAACCGAGTCGATGGTTGTATTAAGGAAATCTCGTAACTCAAACCACTGACCGTTATTCATCATATCGCCTACCCTGTCATCTGCCGACTGTGCAAAAGAAGATAGTGAGACAAATGCGAGTAATATTGAAACGAGTAAATTTTTCATATTGTTGGTTTTTAATAGTCGCAAAGTTACGAATAATCCGCAACTAATCAATTGGATAACTAACTACGCGTCTGCCAGCTAAAATTGTTTCAAGTTCACTGCTTGTCGGCGGGGAAGCGGATGCCGGCGCGGGCGCGTAGGGTGTCGATGATGCTGACGGTGGCGAGCGAATTGGCAAGGCTGTTGAGGGGCGATTCGCGACGGCCGCTCTCGATTAGGTCGATGAAGTGGCGCATCTCCTCATAGTATTCGCCGTGGGGTGTCGGCACTGTCAGGTCTTCGATGGGCAGTGACTTGTCGTGAGGCTTGAACTGCACGCTGCGGGGATTATTTATGCGGTCAATTATGAGCGTACCCTCCTCGCCCTGAATCTCAGTCGGCAGTACCGAATCTGCTATTTTTGAATAGATTACCACGCCGTCAAAGTCATCGTATGTGGCTACGACCGTCCCCTGTGCATCTACGCCGGTGCTGAGCAGACGGGCTGTCGAGAGAACGCTGAGCGGGACACCAAACAGGGCAACCATAGGATAGAGACAGTACACGCCGATGTCCATGATGCCGCCGTTCGACAACTCGGGCTTGAACGCATTGGCCACATTGCCCTGTTTGAAAGCATCGTAGCGCGACGAGTATTGGCAATAGGACGCAAAGTAGCGGCGCACGGTGCCGACGCGATACAGGTTGTCGCGCACTACCTTGAAATTGGGCGACAGAGTCGGAATCATAGCTTCCATCAACAGGCGGTCGTTGGCACGTGCGGCAGCAATCATAGCCTCGACCTCGCGGGCATTTGAGGCCATAGGCTTCTCACACAGCACATGCTTGCCATGTTCAAGGCAGCAGATTGATTGTGAGGCATGCAGAGCGTTAGGCGAAGCGACATATACAGCATCAATATCGGGGTCGGCGAGCATGTCGTCAAGACTTGTGTAGACGCGTTCAAAGCCGTGACGGTCGGCAAATGCCCTACCCGTCTCGGCCGCGCGTGAATATACAGCCAGCGGACGGAAACGCGGATCATGCTTTGCCCCCTCGGCCATCCAGTCTGATATAAAGTTTGTTCCTATGAATCCGAAATTTACCATATCGAGTATTATTTCTAAACAGGGTTTAATTTTAACCGAACAGCTCAGAATGTGAACCTAAGCGCACGAGTGAGATTTCGTCAGTCTCAGGATCAAACCATATCAGTAAAAAATCACCTTCAATATGACATTCCATGTGTCCGGCATAATTACCTGTCAACTTATGGGGCTGATGCTCGCCGGGTATAGGCTGCTCGTTCTGAAGTAAAGTTAATATTCTGAACAGTTTTTCAACTTTCCTGGGATGATTACGGAAGCGCTTGTAATCTTTCTTATATTGACTGCTCGCTTTTAGTTTCTTCATAGTCCCAGCGATTTCTCCATAGATTGTATCGAGGTGAGGTCTATAGCGGGAGCATCACGCAACTCACCGCTCTCGGCCTCTCTCATCGCCGCACGCGTTACTGCATTTGGTTCATGATAGGCGGCGTCAAGCAGCAACGTCTCGACAAAATTATTGAGACTGCGATTCTGACCTTTAGCCATTTCTTTGAGCCGGTTTATAAGCTCCAATGGCAGGCGGAAACTCTGATTTTTCTTTACTGCTAAGTCCATAACTGTATTATTTTATACTACAAAGTTAGTGTAAATATATTACAAATGCAATAATTAAGTTTATTCCATAAGACTCTAAACAAAAAATGAGATTTTTTGCGTAACTTTGCACTCACAAAAAGGAAGCCCCGACGGCTCGTCGCTGGCACCCTCGTGGTGTTTGAGGAAAGTCCGGGCAACGCAGAGCGCCATATTTCCTAACGGGAAGCTATCGGTAACGGTAGAGACAACGTGACAGAAAATAACCGCCCCACACCCGTGGGGTAAGGGTGAAAAGGTGGGGTAAGAGCCCACCGGGTTCCATAGTGATATGGGATGCCGCACGTCTTATGGGTTGCAAGGTCAAGTATACCGGCATTCAAGGGTTGCTCGCCCACTGCCGGGGGGTAGACTGCTATAGTGACCGTGGCAACACGGCACACAGATAAATGACGGGCCGCCATGATAACTCATTGCCCTTGTGAGCATTGACAGTACCATGTCGACATAACCCGGCTTACAGTCGGGGCACTCCTTTTTTTAGCACAATTTATTTAAATTATGAGAATGGTAAAAGAGAAAGTTATCGGATTTGTATGGCAACACGTCCTGTTGCTGCTTTCAATGTTCTTCATGACACTCGGCGTGGCACTATGTGTGCGTTCCAACCTCGGCAGCGGTGTCATTTCGTCTATCCCAATGTCATTCACCCTGGCCGGCGAGGCATCGCTGGCACCGGCATGGACCATCGGAGAATATACAAACATAATGAATGTAATCCTGGTGGTGGCACAAATTCTGGTGCTGAGGCGCCGGTTTGAACCGATACAGCTTTTTCAGCTCGTGGTGGGCTTTGTGTTCGGTATGTTTCTCGACATCAACATGTGGCTCACATCGTTTTTCTCTTACGACGCAATCGTCAGTCAGATTTTAGCCCAGTTCATAGGCGCCACAGTTCTCGGATGCGCGGTTGCCGCCGAGATTCGTTGCGGCTCGGTGACAATGCCCGGCGAAGGCATACAGGTGGCTATCGCCTGTGTTACCGGGCGCCCGTTCCCGATGGTAAAAATCATGGTCGACACCACCCTGGTGATACTGGCTGTTATCTCGGGTTACATATTCTTCGGGACGTGGCCCTGGACTGTAGTGGGAGCCGGCACACTGTTTGCCATGTTCTACGTGGGTTATGTTGTCAAACTGATTAACCCACACCTCGGGTGGTTTGACCGACTGTTGGATTATCGCCCCGGATTCCGCCGGTACATATACGGTCTCGCGCGATTTATCTACCCAAGGCGCTGAAGTCACTTCATGAACACCAGGTAGACAGCGGCGATAAGGAGTATAAAAGCGAGGCAATGATTCCACTGAATCTTGAAGCCCTCAAATGCTATAAGACTGAAAATCACAAACACAACAAGCGTTATAACCTCCTGCATGACCTTGAGCTGAATGAGCGAAAACGGGCCGCCGCTACCCTGGTATCCTATCCGGTTGGCCGGTACCTGACAGCAATACTCGAGCAGAGCGATGCCCCACGATATGAGTATCACGACATATAGCGGCCATGACGTCGAGATACCGCGGTCGCGCAGTGACAGGTGGCCATACCATGCAAGAGTCATGAAGATATTGCTGACAATTAGCAATCCGATAGTTAACAGTGCTGATGACATAGTGCTTAATCAAATTTAATACAATTCAACCTGGCCGTTGGCGGAAACCCGAGAGTAGTCCACATTACATAATCCGAACCGTCGCGGCCGGCCGACGGAACAGCTTCTATAACAATCGATGCGGTCGAGATAGGCCGCGGTATATATTCACCCTTACTGAACAGTGCCGAATCGGGCACGGCAACCTTACAACCCGTGGCGGGGTCAATATACAGTCGTGATATCGAGTCTATTATAAATCGGGGCGATACACGTTCAACAGGTTGCAGACAGCGGTTGGCCGTGGTTTCGCGGCTTAGGCCGAGCCGACGCTCCGGGCCACCCGAATGTGAGTAGTTCGTGCGCACGACAACCTGAGCCGGGTCGACATCATAGCGTTTGTAGCCGGTGTCGCACGTCTCGAAAAACGCCGCTGAGCCCGACGCATCAATGACGCCGAAATTGGCTTGCACGCCCATTGGACGCGGCAACGAGTCGAGCAAGCGGGCAAAGTCGCCGACCGTGCGGCAGCGCTGCAGCGCCATGGTCATAACAAATCCTTCACGGTCTTTGACAACGGCAGTGTCGGGTGCGAGGTTGTAGGTGGCGGTATTCATTACTGCAAAGCCGGCACGGTTCATGCCTATCCACGCCTCGAGACTGAGCGTGTCGGTGTCATTATGCAGCGCGATATACTCAAACGTCGAGTCGGTGGAGGCGTGTCGCGACACATAGTTGGCCTTAGCGCCCGTGTCGCGGTGTTTCCACAACAGCGTCGCGCCCGAGGCCGAGCGAGCCGCGCCGACGATGGCCGACGTACACGCATCAACCTGCACGCAACCCAACGGCAGCAGACACATAACCGACAACAGTACACGCCACATAGTCACGACAGGTCAGAACGAGTCGAGAAACGATGCCTTCAGGCGATCATTCACAAGCCACTGATGCTCGGCATCACCGTGATTGGCAAACGGATAAATCGAGATACCGCCGCGCGGTGTAAACAGGCCGCGCACCTCGATATAACGCGGATCCATGAGCTTGACGAGGTCGTTGAGTATGATATTGACACAGTCCTCGTGGAAGTCGCCGTGATTGCGGAACGAGAAGAGGTAGAGTTTCAGACTCTTACTCTCGACCATGCGCTCACGCGGTATGTAATTAATTATTATCTTGGCAAAATCGGGCTGGCCGGTTTTGGGGCAAAGCGATGTGAACTCGGGGCAGGTGAATGTCACCAGATACTCGCGCTCGGGGTGCTTGTTGATAAATGTCTCAAGCACCTCGGGGGCATATTGGTCGGGATATTTCACGCCAGTGTTACCCAACAGGGTCACGCCGTCAAGCTGTTCGTCAGTGCGCATGACTTATTTCTTTATAGGTTTAACCATGAAGTGATCGCCGGTCTCGCGCACGATATTCTCGAAATAGCGGGGATCGTCATAGCCGCCGAACGACGGATAGGCCGGAATACCCTCATCGGTACGTTTGAACGAACCGTCGTCGTTCTGCTTCTTGATGTTACCGTCCATGAACTTGACAAAGAGGTAGTCGCCAAGCTGCTTGTACTCCTTTGTGGCACGGTCGCTCCAGTAGTCGGCCAGATTCTGAGCCATAGCGAGACGCTCGGCGTCGGTCATCGTGGCGGCACGCTGCTCGAAGTTATCGGCCGCTTCGACCATAGATTTTTCAAGACCGCCCTGCACACGGCGTATGTCGGGAATCATCTGCGAGTAGCGGTTATAGGCCTGGTTAGCAACATAGTTGTTGACCCAAAAATTGGCGTCCCAGTCGAGCGTGTTTGTATCACCGTGACCCAGCGATGCCGGAACCTCGCGCACACCACAGTAGATGGGCATGTAGACACAGGTGTTGGCATCGTCGGTACCAAACCACAGGAGACCCTTGAGGTGGTCGGGCATATCGTTGCGCAGACGGGCCACAAACGAGAAGCCGGTCTGCTGCGTAGCGATGGCACGCTCGTGGGTGTACTCCTTGCCGTCGACCTCAAACGACATCGGACGCCAACGGTAAGGCACCGCATACGGGCCTGCACCGACATCCTTTGTCATGTCGAACGGCGTACCCTCGAAGTGGTCGCGCATCATCTGCTTCATGTCACCGGCCGTGAGCTTGTGGTTGGGCTTGACCCACAGGGGCATCACCTCGCCGTCGGCCTCGTTTATCCATGTGAGGTAACGATCCATGCCGTCGGCGTTGGCATTGTAGTAGCTCCAAACGCGGGCATCACAGCCGCGTAGCGCACCGAAATCATAATCGGCAAATGCGCGCGAAAAGCTGAAGTCGGCGTCACTGCCGTCATAGTACCCCTTGGCACGGGCAAACTCCCTCACATCAGGCGAGAACAGGCACTCATCGGTAGGCTCGACGGGGAATGTATGTATGCGCGAGTGGTTGGCATGTCCCGAAATGCAGTCATCGGGCACACGCATCGCTACCCACACGGCGCCGGGATCATCCTTACCCTTGCCTATGAGCTCCATTATCCAGACCTCGTTGGGGTCGGCAATCGAGAACGATTCGCCGCTCGAGGCATAGCCATAGTCCTTGACGAGGTCGGTCATCACCTTGATAGCCTCACGCGCCGTGCGCGCACGCTGCAGGGTGATGTAGATCAGCGAGCCGTAGTCAATGAGGCCCGAACCCTCGAGTTCCTCATGGCCGCCCCAGGTGCTCTCGGCTATAGCGAGACCATGCTCGTTCATGTTGCCGATAGTGGCGTATGTGTGAGACACCTCGGGTATATAACCCAATACCTTCTGCGAGTCCCAGTCGACAACGCGACGCATCGAGCCGTCGGGATGGTCGGCGGCAGGCTGAGAGTAAAGTTCGCCATACAGGTTGTGGCTGTCGGCTGCATAGGTAATCATCACCGAGCCATCGGCCGTTGCGCCCTTACCGGCAATGAGACTCGTGCACGCGAGCGCCGAAACGGTTGCCGACAAAGCTATCGAAGTAACTATCGAGAGTCGTTTTAACATATTTTTATTGATAAAGTTTTAGAATTGGTTTATCTTTGAAAGTTCAAAGATACAAATAATTCGGCAGTTGATAACGTGCCGCCATATAAAATAACTTAATTTGTCATACATCACATTATGAAATTACCGATAACCTTAACCCTGACGGCACTGCTTGGCACCGCGCCGATGCTTATGTCACAGGTCATTGTCGAGACCGATGCTTACCGATGGGCCGGCGACTCTATAGTACAGGGCGAGTACACCGCCCGCGCCGTGTCGCCCCACCACATTCAGTCAACCTACCATGCACGCCCGGGCTACTACATGGGCATCAAGCCCGAGTGGCGGCTGAAAAATGACATCAGCGCCTACCCGCAGCTCGAGACACCAAACACGCTTCACCGCGCCGTCTATAATATGGGTCTTGACGAGATGGTCAACGCCGTGGAACCCGACACCACCCTGCGCACGGGCGCCGCATGGGGCGGTGTGTGGACACGCGACGTCAGCTACTCGATAATCCTCTCGATGGCCTACATGCAGCCCGAGGCATCCAAAGTGTCGCTGATGAGAAAAGTCGACCCGATGGGACGCATCATTCAGGACACCGGCAGCGGCGGCGCATGGCCTGTATCGACCGACCGCATCATCTGGGCAGTGGCAGCATACGAGGTGTACAAGGCAACCGGCGACCGCGACTGGCTCGAGTATATATATAATGTAATAAAGAAATCACTTGACGCCGACATCGCCGTCAACCATGACACCGCGACCGGGCTTGTCAGGGGCGAGACATCTTTCATAGACTGGCGCGAACAAAGCCACCCGCGCTGGATGCAGACAGCCGACATTGCAGGAACCGAAACGCTGAGCACCTCGGCTGTCCATAGTCGCGCGCTCGCTGTGCTGTCAGAAATCGCATCAGAACTCGGGCATAAAGACGAAGCCTCATTCTACGCTGCCCGGTCAAAAACCATAGCCAACGCAATCAACCGACACCTGTGGATGCCCGATAAAGGCTACTATGCCATGTACCTCTATGGCGGCGACAATCTGATACTCAACCCGCGCGCCGAGACCTTAGGCGAGTCACTGGCCATACTGTGGGACATCGCGCCTGCCGACCGCGCACGCACCATCACGGCCTACAACCCTACGACACCGTTTGGAGTGGCAATTTTCTATCCCCAGATACCCGACATGCCGGCATATCACAACAACTCGCTATGGCCCTGGGTAGCAAGCTACTGGGCGCTCGCCAACGCCAAGGCCGGCAATGAACAGGGTGCGCTCGAAGCGTTCGGCTCGGTGATGCGTCCCGCGGCATTGTTCTGCACCAACAAGGAGAACTTCGTGCTCGACAACGGCGACATCGCCACCGAGCTCAACTCGAGCAACATGTTGTGGTGTCTTGCCGGCAACATAGCGCTCACCCATAAGATGCTCTTCGGCATCAACTTCGAGCCTGATGGCCTCAGTTTCTCGCCGTTCGTGCCCGAGGCCCTCGGTGAGACTCGCACACTGCGCGGCTTCAAATATGGCGACGCGACGCTTGATATCACCGTCAGCGGCTACGGTAACAAGATTAAATCATTCAAAGTCAACGGTAAGGAACACTCGCCGTTCATAGCCCGCGGTACAAAGGGGAAACTCGACATCACTATCGAGATGGCAGACAACAAGCCCGAACCTATAGGCGTCAACCACGTGGCTAACCGCAAGACGCTCATGACACCGATAGCCGCCATGACCGACAACACGCTGAGCTGGAACCCGATATATGACGCAACGAGCTATATTGTACTACGCGACGGCGTGAAAGTAGACACCGTCACTACCATCACCTACGACGCCTCAGTGCCGGGCGAATATCAGGTCATCGCTCTCGACGCTGACGGTATCGAGACATTCGCGTCACAGCCATGCTCAAACCGTCCGACTGTAATGATTGAAATGCCCGGCGCTACAACCGTAATGACGTCGGCCGAGGTGATTTATCCGGCCGATGGCCAGATAAAAGGCTATACAGGCTCAGGCTTTGTGGAGACCGACCACTCGACCGGAACGCTCGACATACCTGTCACCGTCCCGGCCGACGGCAGCTATGTCGTTAAAATCCGCTATGCCAACGGCAATGGCTCGGTCTACACCGGCAACAGCGCGGCCGTCAGAACACTGGCTGTCGACGGCAAGCGTGCCGGCACAATCGTTATGCCTCATCGCGGCGAGGGCAACTGGAACGAATGGGGCAACTCATCGTCGGTAACTCTACATCTTGATAAAGGCACCCACCTCATTTCGCTAAGCCTTGAGCCCGAAAATGAGAATATGAACATAAAAACCAACCACGCGCTCATTGACGCGCTGATTCTGATTGAGAAATGAAATATTTTATAGCAGCCGGTGAGGCCTCGGGCGACCTGCACGCTTCTGAGCTCATCAAGTCAATAAAGACGCTCGACCCTGAGGCCCGGTTTACGTTCCTGGGGGGCGACCTGATGGCAAGCGCCACCGGCCATGAGCCGCTTATACACTACCGCGACATGGCGTTCATGGGATTTGTCGACGTAGTGAAACACCTCGGCGCCGTCACCGGCAACCTCAAGACAGCCAAGCAGGCAATAACACGCGAACGTCCCGACGCGGTGATTCTGGTCGATTACCCGTCGTTCAATCTGAGGCTCGCACAGCACGCCCATGCCGCCGGCATCCCGGTGTTCTACTACATTTCACCCAAAGTATGGGCTTGGAAAGAGGGTCGCGTGAAGCAGATTAAGAAATATGTCACACGCATGTACTCGATACTGCCGTTTGAGGTCGACTTCTACAAACGCCGTCACGATTACACGGTTGAATATGTCGGTAATCCGTCGGCTGAGGAAGTCGAGGCACGCCGTCTCGCCCTACCCTCCAAAGAACAATTCTGTGCCACACACGGCATCGACAGCTCGCGCCCCATCATCGCGCTCGTTCCCGGCAGCCGCGTGTCAGAAATAAGGAATAACCTCTCCATCATGGCCGAGGTGGCAGCCCGTCACCCCGACTACACGGCTGTTATAGCCGGTGCGCCGTCAATCGACCCGTCGCTATACTCATCGATAACCAAGCTGCCTGTAGTAGACGGGGCAACGTTCGAGCTGATGGCTGTCGCCGACGTGGCACTCGTCACGAGCGGAACAGCCACCCTGGAGTGCGCATTGCTCGGGACACCTCAGGTAGTCTGCTTCAGACACGGTGGCAGCAAGCTCGTCTACAACATGTATAAGCGGCTGCTGAAGATACCCTTCGTGTCGCTGCCCAATCTGATTGCCGACAAGGCGGTTGTGGCCGAAATGCTGATGCACCTGTGTACGGTCGACAGTGTTGACGCCGAACTCAACAAGATACTGCCCGACACTCCCGGACGCATAGAGATGCTCGAGGGATATAGGTTTATGAAAGAACGACTGGGCACACGCCGCGCGGCCGAAACGGCGGCGGCCGACATTGTAAATTACCTCAAAAAATAAACATTTTTGAAAATTTCCCGGAAAAAGTTGTAACAAAATCAGGATTGTCGAGTCTATAATATAGTATTACGTTATAACGAGCCTTAATTTATATGGACGCCGACCAATTCAAACAACTTGTCATGCCCCACTACCGCCGTATGTACATGCTGGCGCTCAGGTTCACGGCCGACAGTGATGACGCGCAGGACGCGGTGCAGGATGCGGTGACCAGGCTGTGGCAAAACCGTCAGGGGCTCGAAAGCGCTGACAACCCGGTGGCCTATATCCTGGCAGTCGTGAAGAACGCCGCTCTCGACACCATCAAACGGCGGCACCCTGTAGTCGGCATCGAGGAGGCCGGCAGTCTGGCTCACGAGTCAGACCCGTCAGAGGCTCTTGAACGCCGCGAGCGTGTGAAAAACGTGATGGCAATAATCAACGACTTGCCCGAGACCCAGCAACAGGTAATCATGATGCACGACGTGTACGGATATGAATATGAGGAGATTGAACGCGCCACAGGTTGCAACTACGGCAACATCAGAGTATTGCTCTCGCGTGCGCGCAAAACGATTAAAAACCATTTTATCGATACGACAATATAATATGGACGACAGGAAACATCTACACGACATTGACTCACTTCTCGAGCGGTTCTATAACGGAGAGACCACGCGCGAGGAAGAAGCCACACTGCGCCTGCTGCTTGACAGCCCCGAGCATGCCGAGCAATACAAGGCTGAACGCGAGATGTTTGACTCGCTCAGCTTGATTGAGGTACCTGAGGCGCTCGAGCAACGCCTCAACGACACCATCGACAGCCTTGACCGCGAGGAAAGAAAGAAGAGCCTGAGACTCACCCGCTGGGTCAAGCGTTCGCTTGCCATAGCATCATCGCTCGCCGTGCTGTGTGTCATTGGCACAAGACTGTGGCAACCGGAGGCCGAAGATGACCTGTATGGCATGACCGGCGCACAAATTGAGGAACACACAATGAAAGCGCTCGGCCTGATTGCGCGCATCCAGAACGTGTCGGTACAGAACGGCGAAGACGTCACACCCGATTTTGAATTTGATTTTTGAACCTCAGCCAACTCAATATCATGGTAAGGATATTCTTCATAGCATTAGCACTACTCGCAGGTATAGCCACAGCTACAGCTCAAGGGCTATGTGAGATGTGTGAGTCGTTTGAACAAGTCAACTGCACGACGATTAACAACAAGATGTTAATGTCGCCCCAGCTTATGGCACAAATTTCGGGGCCGATATTGCTTCAGAAATTAATAGGCAAAATCGACTTTGTTGAGACGGTCAACACCGACCACACCCAGTCAATTGAGAAGTTGAAAGCCGTTATTAAGAATTACCTGAGCAAAGGGCCCACATTTGAACGCACTGTACACATAAAAGATGACGACTCGGTGATATCACTATACCAACGGCAACTGAACAACAACCTGTATGAATACATGCTGGTAATTATCGACTCGTCGGACGTGACTGCGGTTAACCTCATCGGCACACTCACCCCTCAGGAACTCGGCCAATATACTTATCTTTAAGACCTGACGGTCGATCAGTTCCAGCCGCCGCCGAGCGATCGGTATAACTCAACAAGTGCAAGGTACTCGTCGCGCACGGCATTACTGTAGTTAATCTGAGCGTCAAAGTAACGGCGCGAGGCGTCAAGGACGTCGATATAGCTTATCGAACCGCCTATATACTGTATGTTGGCCAGGTCGACATACTTCAGGGCGGCATCGCGCAGTTCGCGGCGACGAGCGGCGGTGAGCTGAAGCTGGCGGTAAGACTCGACAGCGTTATCGACCTCGGTGAAAGCCTGCAATACATTTTTCTCATAAGTGAACCGCGCCTGCTCATAAGCGGCTATCGATGCCTTATAGCGTCGCTTGTTGCGGCCGAAGTCGAGCACAGTGCCCGATATGTTGCCAAGCAGATAGGAGAACGGCGAACTGAACAGTTTTTTCAGCTCATCATTTTCCCACCCCCCGGTGATGCCTATCGTGAGATTTGGGAAACGATTGCTGTAGGCCACACCCACAGCGGCCAGTGCTGATTTCAGACGCTGCTCTGACGCACGCAGGTCGGGACGGCGCTCAAGCAGACTCGACGGCACGCCGAGCGGCACGCGCTCAGGCAAATTCTCGTCGAGCGTATAGTATGACAGCGTCCACATATCGTCGGGTAGACGTCCCATAAGGAGTGACAGCGCATTCTTGGCAAGCGTGATGCGTCGGTTGAGTCCGGGCACGAGGGCAGCTGTTGTGGCAAGCTCCACCTTGGCCTGCTGATAGACAATCTCGCTCGTCATGCCCCCCTGAAAACGCAGGTAGGCTTTCTGCAGACTCTCCTCGCGGGTTATCATCGTGCGCTTGACGATATTGAGTTCATTCTGCAATGCCACAAGATTGAAGTAAGCGGTTGCCGTCTGGGCAATAATGGTCATTTCCATCGCACGGCGATCTTCGACCGATGCACGGTAACGCGCCTCCGAGCCTTTTTTCTTATTGCTAAGACCGCCCCAAAGGTCAATTTCCCAGTTAAGACGAGCCTTGACACTTATCTCGGTATCGCGCGAGGACGACTCGTTATAGTAGTCATTGGTCTCGCTCGTAGCGCCCACTACGGCCGATAGCGTGGGCAGATAAACAAGTTTGTCGACACCATACATGGCCTCGAGCTCACTGACACGGGCGGCGGCAACCTGAATATCCTTGTTGTGCAACAGCGCCTCGTTGATCATGCCGGCGAGAGTCGAGTCGCTGAAGAAATGCCACCACTCGATGTCGGCTATCGATAGAGTGTCAACGGCGCCGTTGTCATTATAGGTGTCAGGCAGTTCGACTTCGGGCGCCGTGAGATTGCGTGTACCCGAACATGCCGCCACCAACATGGCTGTAGCTATTATAATTAATGTGTTATGGCAGCGTTTCATCTTTTTTTGAATTTGTCTTTAATACGGGCTATCTGAACGAAGAAGAACGGCACGAAAAGGATGCCGACAGTGACGGCGACAAGCATGCCGAAGAATACGCCTGTACCGATGTCGCGTCGCGCGGCTGCTCCGGGCCCTGACGCAAAAAGCAACGGCAGCAGGCCGAGCATGAATGCGAGCGACGTCATGACGATGGGTCGGAAACGCAGACGGGCGGCACGCAGGGCGGCATCGGCCGGAGCCAACCCCGCGTCGGTGCCTTCCTTGGCAAACTCGACAATGAGAATGGCGTTCTTGGCCACGAGACCGACGAGCATCACAAGACCTATCTGGAAATAGACATTATTCTCCAGGCCACACATCCATATACCGAGGTAGGCACCGACACCCGCCACAGGGAGCGACATGATGACGGCAATGGGTACGGCCCAGCTCTCGTAGAGCGCGGCGAGCACCAGGAAAACGAACACCAGTGCCAGACCGAGCACAACCATCGTGTTGCCCGAGCCGTGACGTTCCTGATAGGACAAGCCACTCCACTCGACGCCGACGTTTACGTCACCAAGATGCTCGTTGACAATCCGCTCGAGCGCGTCCATAGCCTCGCCGGTGCTGTATCCGCTGGCAGCCTCGCCCGACAGCGTGGCGGCGCTGAACATGTTGAAGCGGCTTATCGAACCGGGGCCGGTGGTATAGCTCGTAGTGCCGAGCGAAGTGACGGGAATCATGGCGCCGCCCTCACCACGCACGAAGAACAGGTTAAGATTATCGCGGTTGGCGCGGTAGGGAGCCTCGGCCTGAATGTACACGCGGTATATGCGGTTGAACATATTGAAGTCGTTGACATATATCGACCCGGTGAAGGCTTTCATAGTCGAGAAAATATCGCTCATGGGGACACCCTGCAGCTGGGCCTTGTCACGGTCGACGGCAAAGTAGAGCTGTGGAATCTCACGCTGCATCGACGAACCGAGCGCCGAGAACTGGGGCATTGTAGCCGCTATACTCATTATGGTATCGACTGCCTCCTGCAACCGGGCATAGGAAGTCTCGCCGCGCGCCTCGAGAACCATCTCAAAACCGCCCGCCGAGCCGAGGCCGGGAATAATCGGTGGTGATGATATATAGACGCTGCTCTCGGGATAAGTCGACAACTCGGCATACACCCTGTCACGTATCTTATTGATGTCACGCGTCTTGCGCTCGTTCCAGGGTTTGAGAATTACCGTCAGGGTACTGTGTGACTGATTGGTACCTATTGACGATGACGAGCCGGTGACATTGAGCACATGCTCGATATCGGGGTCGGCCATCAGCCACTCGATGGCACGGTCGGTGACACGACGGGTGCGCTCGATAGTGGCGCCTTCGGGCAAATCAAGTCCCACTGTAAAGTAGCCCTGATCTTCGGGCGTCATGAAGCTCGAAGGGGTAACATTGTTCATAAACCAGATGAACACGAGCGACATACCGAACGCGGCAACCATGCGGCGCGGGTGACGGCCCGTGCGTATGATGCCCTTGCTATAGAGACGCGTGCCACGGGTTAGCCACAGGTTGATGTAGCGGAAGATGCGGTTCTTGCGCCGGCCATGCTTCTCGGGACGCAGCAACATGCTGCACATCACCGGCGACAAGGTCAGCGCCACTATAGTCGAGATTATCACCGACACCGCGATGGTGATGGTGAACTGTCGGTAGAGCTGGCCGGTGATACCGGGCAGAAAGCTGACGGGTATAAACACCGCGCACAGCACGAGCGACATGGCGATGAGAGCCGAGCCGAGATTGGTCATAGCCTTACGGGTGGCCTCGAGCGGGGGCAGGTGTTCCTTATTCATGATACGGTCGACATTCTCGACCACGACAATAGCGTCATCGACCACAATACCGATGGCCAGGATAAGGCCGAGCAACGTGAGCATATTGAGCGAGAACCCGAAGATGAGCATGATGCCGAACGTGCCGACAAGCGATATGGGAACGGCCACGATGGGGATAATGGTGGCACGCCAGTTCTGGAGTGACAGGAAAACGACGAGGATAACAAGCAGCAACGCTTCGAAGAACGTCCGGTAGACGTGGTGAATCGACTCGGAGATATAGGTCGTCATATCGAACGGAATACTGTATGATATGCCCTCGGGGAAACCGGCGCTGATCTCCTTCATGGTGTCTCTGATACGTTCGGCCACATCCATTGCGTTGGCCCCGGGGAGCATAGTGATGTTGAGCACGGCCGCGTTGCCTCCGTTATAGCCACTCTCGGTAGAGTAGGACGAAGCCTCGAGCGACACGCGCGCGACATCTTTCATGCGTATCATCGAGCCGTTGGTGTTGGCACGCACTACAATGTCCTCAAACTCGCTCACGCTCGACAGTCGGCCCGGCGCGACGATAGGAACCGTGACATCAACACCATCCATAGGAGCCTGACCGAGAACGCCGGCAGCGGCTTCGCGGTTCTGATCCTTCAGAGCGTTCTGCAAATCTTTGACAGTCAACCCCATATCAGCAAGCTTGTCGGGCTGTACCCACAATTGCATGGCATAGTATCGTCCACCCACATTGCTGATACTGCTGACGCCGGGCACACGACGCAAAAGGTCTATGACATTGAGCGTAGCGAAGTTACTCAGATATATCTCGTCAAACTTAGGGTCATTTGACAGCAACGTTATGGTCATCAACCTGTTGGCAGTCTCTTTCTCGACAGTAATACCGTTCTGGATTACCTCGGCCGGCAGTCGGCTCTCGGCTTTCTTGATGCGGTTCTGGACATCGACAGCGGCAAGCTCGGGGTCGGTGTCGATGTCAAAGGTGATACGTGCCGTAAATCCGCCCGAGTTGGAACTTGACGAACTCATATAGAGCATGCCGGGAGTGCCGTTGAGCTCCTGCTCGATAGGTGTAGCCACCGCCTGGGTAACGGTAGTGGCATCGGCACCGGGATAAGACGCGGCCACCTTGACAACAGGCGGCACGATGCCGGGATACTGATCGACAGGCAGCATTATGAGACCGATGCCGCCGGCAATCAATATAACAATCGAAATAACGATGGAAAATACCGGGTGGTCGATGAAGAAATTGCGTTTCATGACGGCGCGGCGTTAGAGTGTTTGTGCGGCATAGACGGGTGCGACCTTCATGCCGTGCTTTACCTTGTGGTAACCCTCGACTATGATGCTCTCGCCGGCATCGAGACCGCGTTCAACGACAACGCTGTTACCCTGTTCGGGGCCGGTCTCGACAAAACGGCGCTCGACAATGCTGTCAGGACGGACAATGTAGACGTATGCCCCACCCTTGTCGACCTCGATAGCCTTGGACGGCACGGCAATCGCATTCTCTCGCACGTCGAGCAGCAGACGGACACGGGTGAACTCGCCCGGCAGCAGGGCGTGGTCGGGGTTCTTCATCTCGGCGCGCACCTGGAATGTACCTGTCTTGGGGTCAACCTTCGGGTCGGCAAAGTCAACAAGTCCGCGGTAAGGATAGACCGACCCGTCGGCCATCGTGATGGTAACGTAAGGATCCCATGTACGGGACGAATCGCGCTGACCGAGATTGACGTTGCGCGAACGGCTCTTGAGATACTCGAGCGATGTCATCGAGAAGTCGACACGCACGGTGTCGCTGTTGACAACGGTGGCAAGCAATGATTTGCCGCCGGGGCCTACGAGCGTACCGATATCGGCGCTGCGCTCTGAGATATAACCCGAAATGGGTGATGTGACGCGGGTGTAACTGAGTGTCTGCTCGGCGAGAGACAGCTCGGCCTCGCTGACGGTGACGTCGGCCTTGGCGGTCTCGTAGGCGGCAATGGCGTTGTCGAGGTCAAGACGCGAGGCGGCATTCTGCTCATAGAGCGGGCGTATGCGCTCAAGGTCGCGCTTGGCTTTCTCCTCGGTAGCGGTAGCCTTAGCAAGATTGGCCTTGGCTTTCAACATATTGGCCCGATATATCGTGGGGTCGATGATGAAAAGCGTCTGCCCTTTGGTTATATAGGTACCCTCTTCAAAGAGCATCGACTCGAGGTAGCCCTCGACACGTGCGCGCACTTCGACAAATTGCTGAGCCCTGATGCGCCCCACATAGTCGCCATAGATATTGACGTCTTCGGTGACAACGGGCTGTATCTCAACGGGAACGAGCGGAGGTGGCGCCGGCTTGGAACGCAACAGCACGACAAGAGTCACGATCACGGCCGCGAGGGCCACTATAATGCCAATCGTTAGCTTTTTATGACAAGCAATGACCCGGCCGATACTCTTAAAGACTGAACCAATCATGTTGTAAAGTATAGAGAATTATAATGTGATGATAATGACAGGGCTACAATAGTGGAGGCTAAACTAAAAGTTATAGCCGACCGAGATATTACAGGTGTTGCGGCGGAAGGCCGAGAAATCGGCAGTAGGATTATAAACCTTGGTCATGCCTACCGCCCCGGTGATGGCTACATAGTAGTTGTGCCCGTAGGTCATGCTGATGCCGAAGTCCCACTGCAGGTCAAAACGCTTGAACCCGTTTTCCATTATTGATGTGTTCAAGCTTTTCTGACCGTCAAAGTAAGTTTTGGCCGTCAGATTGGTGTTGAGCACCGGGCCTGTGAACAGTGATACCGAAATGTCGTCGGTAAAGTCAAAATGGTAGCCGAAGTTAAACGGGATGCGGAAACCGAAGTTTCGCACCGAGCCGTCAAGTTCTTCAAAAGGCTCGGCCGACTTAAGGAGATTGTAGCCGAACGTGTCATAAAACAGGTGAACACCCGGCTCGAAGTATAGATTCTGCCACAGGGGTATATTGTAGACTGCACCGATGGTGAAACCGGCACCGTTGCTGTAGTTGTCGACCACCGTCCCGGCAGTCGAGCTGATGTCAACACCGGCGCGTATGCCCAGGAAACTCTTGTTATCGGGATTATTCAACAAGTAATTCTGAGCCGAGACCGAGCCTGCAAGGGCAATGGCGGCTACAATCGAAGTCAACGTGCGTTTCATCATAAGGCAATCGATATTTTAATTTAAAAATGAATTAATTGATTCAGTAGTCGTACATGAGCTCGAGATCGTCGAGATAAAGCACGCTGCCGTTACCGCCGGTAAAATAGTCACCGAATTTTGAGGCCGAACCGACGATGATGATATAGTTGGGCACGCGCTGAGTCGAACGATAATCAAACTCAATGTCAAACTGAATATAATTATCAACACTCTTGCCATACTGAATGTTTGCATAGGCCACAACTTCAGGGCCATTGGGGTCAAAGAGCTGTCGGTTCTTGGGGTTGGTACGTATCTCGAAAGGCTCGGGACTGTCGATAAGCGCCGACCACACGATGCAGGTGTCGGGACGTCCTTTTAAATCCTCAAAGCCGGCCGATGTGTGACTGATGGGCACCATATTGTATTTGAGGTAGCCACGCAGGCGGGTAGGCCGCTGGGTGAACGGACGACCGAAGCTGAGAACGCCGTTTGTTCCGTCGGTGCGCACGTACAGTCCGGTGAAAATGTTGCCGGCGGCAAGTTTGCCAAGGGTACCGAGACCCACGAAACGGGTCTCAAGCATGGCGGCGCGGCCTGTACCTGTCGGGGTATCGGTGGTTGGCTGGGTGTTGCTGGGGCCGAGCGTTGTGGCACCCTTGTTACCTGTATCCCAGTAAGACTCGCCGCCCTCGGCCCACGGATTCCATATCTTACCGTTGAGCCACCAGTTCTCAAAGTTGCTGTTGGGCACCTGAACGACACTGCCGGTGGTGAACACAACCTCGGCAGCATACTCAGTGTCAGAGTAGGCGCGGGCGGCATATTCGGTATCGGGGTCGAGATGCACGAGACGCGCGGTAAAGTCACCGCCGTCATAGGTAATCCAGTCGGCCGGAACACGCTGCCACTCGTCGCTGTCGCCGCGACGGTATTCAAAACCGTTGTCCTTACCCTCCTGGGCCTGGCCATATATCCATGCCACGTTGGTCCACGCATCGGCACGCACTGTTGTGACGGTGCTGGCGGTGATCTCAGCATATATTGTCCATATCTCCTCGCGGCCATAACTGGTGACGATGACCTCGAGCGGTGATTTAAGGCTGATGACCGAGCCGTTGATATCGGGGCTTACGGTCGAACCGACCGCACCGAGTTTCATCGATGTCACGCGCAGGTTGGCAAGATCGGCGCCATCAGGCATAGTGACTATGACACGGTGGGCCGGCACATCGATAACGCTGGTACCAATCTGGCCCGAGACATTGAAATATCGTTCAATATTCTGAGTCGCTTTTATCACCCACCAGTATTCCTGATAGATGCTGAGCGAGACCGCGACGGGACGTGACAGGTTGAGGGGTTTGTCGAGCACGCCATCCTCTACGCGCGCTCCCGGGGTAACGGTGTAGCCGGCGACATTGACACTGTAGATGTCGACTTCCTCGCCGAGCGTGAGGCTGATGACACGCGTGGCCGAATCGATAACGGCCGCCTGGCTCTCGCCCTCGACACTGAACGTGAGGAAATTGGCCTGGATGCGCGGATACGGGATATCGTTCTTTATACAGCCGGTGATAACAAGCGACAGTACAACCGCCATGAGCGACAGCCTGCTGTATTTATATATTGATGAACCTGACATATCGTATTATAATTTAGGTGGCATCAGATGCAGATGGCCATGCCGAAATTGATATTGAAGATATTAAACTTGAAGTTGGCACCGCTGGTAAATCGCGAGCCTTCCTCTATACCGTCGGTCCACTGATGCTCGTTGCGCATCCTGAGACCAAAGACGCCGAACGAGACATTGAACGCGACGTTGTCCATTATGAAGATTGCGAGACCGGGGCTGAAATTGAGACTGGCCTCGGTGATGTTGGTGCGTGTATCACGTGTAGCTCCGTTATAGATACGCTTAAATCGTGACGAGCCGCTGCCGAACGAGAGGTCTATCTCATTGAAAACGCCAAATCGCTTCATGCGGCCGAGACCCACATAGTTGCGGTAGAATATACCTGCGCTGTAGGTCTGTGAGTAGTAAGAAATATCGCCGATGGTGAAGTTCATGTCCTCGTCAAAGTCAAACGACAGTGAGCCGAGATTACCCGTCATGCGCGTGTAGTTGAACTTGAGACCTATGGTCTGATTGTTGCGTATGGCATAACTGATCGACGGTTTGAGCGAGTAGGCTTTGATACCGAGGTCAAGGTCTTTGATAACCGACAGTATCTGGACATCGTCGCTCGAGAACTCGCCGTAGGAAGCCGTGAGTCCGAACGACCACTGTCCGCGTGGTATGAACAGGTAGTTGTACAGTCCACGGTCATAGCGGCCATAGTTGGCCTGAGGCAGAATGACGCTGATAGTGTCACCGCCGACGATAACCTTCTCATCTTCAAGCTCATTGTGTATAACAGTCGAGTCGACGGGTATCTTATAGCCACGTGACAGGCGACTCATAATAAAATCAGGTACCGGCTCGGGCTCGGCGGCAGGGGCTGCCATAAGTGTTGACGCCAGTCCCGTCACCATTGTCAAGAGCAATATTGTAACAAATCTTTTCATCTTGATTACAGGTAAAAGGCTACGCCAAAGGTTATTGAAAACAGGTTGATTTTAAAGTTGGCCGACTGGGAGTTGCGGTGTGCCACATACACCTGATCGGTTGTCGATTTGGTGGCCGTGTAGCTGAAGCCGAGGACGCCGACATTGACCTCTATGGCCGAATAGTTGTTGAGAAACATTATCATACCCGGCGCAAGGCCTACGTCGAGGTCAAACGAGCGTTCATAGGTACCGGTTAGGTCTTCACCGCTGCCGTTACATAGTTTTGACTGGCTGCCGCCGACCTGTAACTGTACCTCATTGAACATACCGAAACGCTTGTTGTCGCCGAAGCTGATGTAGTTGCGGAATGCGGCCATGCCCGAGTAGCTGTGACTGAGGCTATAGAGATTGTCGATGTTATAATCGGTATCAGATGCAAGCACAAACCGTGCCTTGTCAACACGCATCAGCGAACGCTTATAGGCAAACCGTCCACCCGCTGCCAGGTTGTCTTTAAAACAGTACATGACCATAGGGCTGACCTTGAATGTGTAGGAGTCGCTGTTAAGCCCCTCGATGACAAGGAACTGGTAGTTGTCGCTCGATGACTGTGAGAAGCTGACACTGACACCGGTAATCCACTGGCCGCGAGGTATGAACGAGTATTGCTCAAGACCTCGCTTGAACTGTTCCTGGGCCGTAGCCGCCGGGATTGCCGACAGCACGAGGACGCACAGCGCGAACAGGCGGGAGATATGTGATGTGATGATTGATTTCATTAGTCAAACTTGATTATTTAACCTGTGTCGAGACACCGGGCGAACCCGGAAAAGCTATCATGCCATGTGCCTGAGGCACATCACTACATTCAGGATATTACTTTTGGCCATCAGTTTCAGGCTTCTGAGCGGGCTTGTCGCCATCGGCAGGCTCGGCAGAGCTATCACCGTGGCCGGCTTCCTGTGTGGCGTTCTCGCTCTTATTACCTTTATCTTTATCGGCGGGCATCGGCGGCATGGCGTCAGGAATCTCGGTAGCCACGACATCAACCACATCGCTGTTGGCGCGACGTGTTTCGGCCTCGGCTTTGGCAGCCTTAGCCGAGCGTGCGGCGAGAATTTCGTCGGTGCGCGATGTCCAGGGACGCTTGCCGAAGATATTCTCAACATCCTCGGTAAAGATGACTTCACGATTTACAAGAACCTCGGCGAGCTTGGCATGTCCCTCGGCATGCTCGCGCAATATCGACTTGGCGCGCTCATACTGTTCATTGATTATGCGCGACACCTCCTCGTCGATAAGACGGGCACGGTCTTCACTGTAGGGTTTGGAGAAACCATAGGCCTGGCCGGTAGAGTCGTAGTAGCTGATATTGGGAATACGGTCGCTCATACCATAGTACACTACCATCGCATAAGCCTGTTTAGTAACACGCTCGAGGTCGTTGGCCGCACCTGTAGATATACGGCCAAGGAACAGTTCCTCAGCGGCACGTCCTCCAAGGGTAGCACACATCTCGTCGAGCAATGCCTGAGTGGGGGTAATCTGACGCTCCTCGGGCAGATACCATGCTGCACCGAGAGCCTTGCCTCGGGGAACAATGGTTACCTTGATGAGCGGGTTGGCATACTGAAGATGCCACGATAGAGCGGCGTGACCGGCCTCGTGTATGGCGATAGCGCGTTTCTCTTCATCGGTGGTTATCTTCGAGCGCTTTTCAAGGCCGCCAATGATACGGTCAACGGCGGCGATGAAGTCCTGTTTGTCAACGGCTTTCTTGTTTGAACGGGCGGCAATCAGGGCAGCCTCGTTGCAGACATTGGCAATATCGGCGCCCGAGAAGCCGGGGGTCTGACGTGCAAGTAGTTCGACGTCGACGTCACCGGCAAGTTTGATCTTGCGCAGGTGAACGTTGAAGATAGCTACACGGTCATTAAGGTCGGGTAACTCCACATATATCTGACGGTCGAAGCGGCCGGCACGTAACAGGGCCTTGTCGAGAATATCGGCACGGTTGGTGGCAGCGAGGATAATGACGCCGCTGTTTGAACCGAAGCCGTCCATCTCGGTGAGGAGCTGGTTGAGGGTGTTCTCGCGCTCGTCGTTGGCACCCATGTTGGGATTCTTGCCACGGGCACGGCCTACGGCGTCAATCTCGTCGATGAAAATGATACAGGGTGACTTCTCCTTAGCCTGGCGGAAGAGGTCGCGCACACGCGACGCACCCACACCGACAAACATCTCGACAAAGTCACTGCCCGACATTGAGAAGAAAGGCACATTGGCCTCGCCGGCTACAGCCTTGGCAAGAAGGGTCTTACCCGTTCCGGGAGGGCCTACGAGCAGGGCGCCCTTTGGAATTTTACCGCCGAGGTCGGTATATCGCTGGGGATTCTTGAGGAACTCGACTATCTCCTCAATCTCTGTCTTGGCTTCCGAGAGGCCGGCAACATCCTTGAATGTAACCTGCACAGGGCCGTCTTTATCAAATATCTGAGCTTTGGATTTTCCGACATTGAATATGCCGCTTGGGCCGCCGTCACGGCTGCTCATGCGACGCATGAAGTAAACCCAGAAAAGAATTATGAGCAACAGCGGGCCTATCGACCATAAAATGCCACCCCAGCCACCGCTCTGATCATAGTCCACAGCGATAGGTGTACCGCGCAGGTTGCACCAGTCCTTGAGGTCGTTAGCAAATGCACCGCTCGAGGGAATCTCGGTCTTGATACGGGCATTCTTGAGTTCCTCGCTGGTATAGGTCGACTTGGGGTACAGTGCTTTGAACAGTGAATCGGAGATAAATGCCTCGGCATAGTCCTGTTTGGAAAACACAATCAGTTTCTTGACACCGTTGTTCTCGGCCGCGATTGAATCGCTCATAACCTGACCGAACTTGCTGTAAGTGACTTTCTCAGTAGCAGCATTCTGATCCATATACCACATTCCCATAAGGAAAAGCAGCACCGCTGCATAGGCCCAGTACAGGCTGAATTTTATAACCGGTTTTTTCTTCTTGGATTCAGGCATATATGTGAGGTTTGCTTATTATTGAATTTTCAGGCAATTATCGCAGTTTGACTTAGTCAAGATTAGGAATATCGGTTAGTTTTGCATCGCTCCACAGCTCCTCGAGGTTGTAATATTGACGTGTCTCGGGGGTAAAGACGTGCACGAGAATCTCGCCATAGTCGATTACAATCCACCGGGCGTTACGGTAACCGTCATAGTTATAGGGCTTAATCTTATCGTGCTCAAAAAGATACTCTCTGACACTGTCGGCAATGGCAGTCACCTGCATTGATGAATTGCCCTGACAGATAATGAATTTATCGATCGTAGTGCCATCGACATTGCTTAGATCGACAACGGTAATGTCGCGGCCTTTACGCTCCTGAATTCCCTCGATTATAAGTTTTGTAAGATCAATATTTTGATTCATAAATCAAATGGTTCGTGATAAATGTCTATTTGTGATAAATATATAACATTATATTAATGTGCAAAAATAGTAATTTTTTTTCAATAACTATCCAGCATTCCCTATATATAACAAACTTCGCGACAAAAAGTGCGGTAAAAAAATGCACGATCAGCTATTATTCAAAACGCATCACCTTGGCCGGCGATATACGCGACACCATGTGGGCCGGTATCAGCATGATAGCCAGCGACAGGACAACGGCGCCGATATTAAGCAGAATGATACCCGTCCAGTTAAACTCGACAGGAACCGAGTTGAGATAGTAGGCCTCGGGGTCGAGCGGAAGCAGGGCAAACTGCCACTGAATCCACACGAGCAACAACCCTATCAAATCGCCTAATATAATGCCGCGCAACACTATGCGCTGGGCCATGAACAGGAATATACGCTCAATCAAACCGTTAGTTGCACCGAGCGATTTGAGCGTACCTATGAGGGTGACGCGCTCAAGTATCATTATCACAAGACACGATATGAGTGTGACGGCAGCGACACACCCCATAAGCACGAGTATGACAATGACATTAGTATCAAGCAGATCAAGCCAGTTGAAATACATAGGGTCTTTCTCAAACACATCGCTCACTGCAAGATAACACCCGGCAGTCCCGTCATAGAAAGCATCGCTCGCGACCTGTTGCATCACAAGGCGTGCATCAGAGATATTGTCACGGTCAAGACCCCTGATTTCTATCTCGTTGCCGACACCGTCGGGTATCCCGGCAATTGATCGTAAAGCCGACATTGACGCATAGGCCATAAGTTTGTCATACTCATTGAAATGGGAATTGTAGATGCCGGCGACCGTGAAACGTCGGGTTTTCAAATTGTTGTCGACAAAAAAGTAGGCGTTAACCTTGTCACCGCGCGACAATTGAAGTGCATCGGCCGTGGTTCGCGATACGACAATGGCATAACGCATCTCTTCGACATCATAGTCGGGTATCCCACCATCTTCGATAGATGAGTCTATTATACTGCCTTCGAGACCCTCATCAAACGCCTTGAATACAAGTCCGGCAAACTGGTCGTCGGTTTTAAGAATACCGGGTGTCGAAGCCGACAGCTGCACACGCGCGCCGTCGGGAAGGTGAGACAAGAGCCTTTCACGCAGCGAGTCTGAGCACTCAACCATAACGCGACTACCGTCTTCGTAACTCGCTACGGGCTGTACAGGATGCAGGACTATCTGCGCGTCAAAGCCGAATACCTTCTCGGTAATCTGATGCTTGAACCCCGGAACGATGGCGAGAGTAAGCAGCATGATTGTGACCGACAGCGCTATGCCTGTGACAGCTATGCCGACAGCGGGCGAGCGATGCTGCCCCGTCAGGTTGTCAGCATCGCGTTTGAGACTCAGGCGCCGGGCTATCAACAGGCTTACATCCATATCACTCCACTCGACCTGGGTAAGCTTTAAGTGCCTCGCGCAGAACAATCAGCGCTTTCCCGAGGTCTTCTTTGTTAAGCACATACGCCATACGCACCTCGTTTTTACCATATCCAGGAGTAGTATAGAAACCCGAGGCCGGAGCCATGAATACGGTGGCTCCCTCATACTCGAAGTCACTCAGACACCAGCTGCAGAATTTGTCGGCATCATCGACCGGCAGACTGACCACAGTGTAGAACGCGCCCATCGGTATGGGTGAGTAGCAGCCGGGGATGCGGTTGAGCCCGTCGATGAGAAATTTGCGGCGCTCGACATAATCGTCGTATGTATGCAGCATATATTCGGCCGACGCGTCAATCGAAGCCTCGGCTACAAGCTGGCCGAGCAGTGGCGGGCTGAGGCGTGCCTGGCAGAATTTCATAACATTCTTTTTCAGCTCTTTATGCTTGGTGATAATGGCTCCGATACGTATGCCGCACTCGTTGTAACGTTTTGATACCGAGTCAATCAGCACCACTTGTTCCTCGATACCCTCAAGATGGAAAGCCGAGATATACGGGGCCCCGGTATAGCAGAATTCACGGTACACCTCGTCGCTGAACAGGAACAGGTCATGACGCTTGACGAGGTCACGTATTTGCTCCATCTCGCGGCGCGTGTACAGATAGCCGGTCGGGTTATTGGGGTTACATA
Source organism: uncultured Bacteroidales bacterium (assembly GCA_947175245.1). Lineage (GTDB taxonomy): Bacteria > Bacteroidota > Bacteroidia > Bacteroidales > Muribaculaceae > JAAVFS01. The sequence goes on along the minus strand of CAMWLW010000005.1, from coordinate 12,438 downwards.
TCAGGATGCCCTTGGTGCGCGGCGTTATAAGCTCCTCAAATTTCTCGACCGGCGGGAGCGAGAAACCATCCTCGATCGACGACGGCACGGTCACGATTTTGGCACCGGCCGATATGGCAAAGGCCATGTAGTTGGCATAAGCCGGCTCGGGGACGATAATTTCATCGCCTGGATCAAGACATGCCATGAACGCGAACAGCACGGCCTCCGAGCCTCCGGTCGTGACAATGATGTCGTCGACATCAACATTGATATTGAACTTGTGGTAATACTGTTCGAGTTTCTGACGCAGCGACAGCAGACCCTCCGACGGGCTGTATTCCAACACCTTGCGATCGATACATTTTAGCGCATCGAAAGCCTCGGGCGGGGTCGGCACATCGGGCTGACCGATGTTGAGATGGTATACATGCACTCCGCGTGCCTTGGCAGCGTTGGCCAGTGGCACAAGTTTTCTGATAGGCGATGCGGGCATTATCTCGCCGCGCTGTGATATCTTGGGCATTTATTGATACTATTAATTGAAATTTAGCAGTTATTATCACTCTCCATGTCAAATATAGAGAAGTTGACGCTACCATAGGCCCGGTGTTCGACAAAGTGGGGCAGCGACGAGAAGTCATACTTCTTGCTGTGCTCGATAATGAAAAGCGACGTGGGCTTGACTACTTTTGACTGCATGACAGCCATAGGTATCTCGCCAAACTCGGGCATATCGTATGGAGGGTCGGCAAAGACTATGTCATAGCCCGTCGTGGCCGACTTCAGGAACTGGAGCACGTCGCCCTTGATTAGTCGCAGGTGAGCGTTGGCATTGAGTTCGCCGGCAACCTTGCGTATGAAATTGTATTGGGTGGTTGCCTTCTCGACAGCAGTCACCATACTGCAGCCGCGCGACAGGAACTCGAACGTGATGGCGCCTGTGCCGGCAAATAGGTCGAGTGCCGTGGGTTCAGAATCAAAGTCATAGATATTGTCAATGACATTGAAGATATTCTCGCGCGCAAAGTCGGTCGTCGGACGCGCTGTTATGTTGGTGGGGACGTCAAAACGGCGTCGGCCATATTTTCCTCGTATTATTCGCATAGTGGCATTACAATCAAATCGGTTGGTGCATTCATTGCCGCCTGGCCGCCGGCACGGAACATAGCCGCCGGGAAAACAGCCGGCATGACCGTAGGCAGATACTCACGCAAAAGTGGCGACAGCTCCTCGCGCATGTCTCGGTCGCCACTAAGCACGACGGCATTAGCACGGTCTATATCAAAAAGCTGACGTGTGGCCACGATATAATACAGCGCATCGGTCAGCCCGGTTATGTTATAGGTATTGGCGAGCAGCAGGCTGTCGCCCTGATAAATCACAATATCGATCGAAGCGCGGCGCAGGTTGACATGACTGCACAGCGAACCGGCTCCTCGGTGAGTTCCGTGACAATAGGTTGTGATACCGGCGAGGCGATGTACAATATTGACATTCGGGCCAAACGTCCGTTTCAGAAAATTATACAGCGACTCGTCGACCAGATGACACAGCGCCACATCGAGCAACGGGAGACTGTTCACGACAAGATGTCCGCCCGAAACACCGGTCATCTCACTGACGATGTCTGACGCCTGCTCACCCGACGCAACATCGGCCGGCAGGATAGCACGCGCATCGGTGCGCATCACGACATAAACTTTACTGAAGTCGTTAAGCAGCAGCGGATTATCATATACAGCTTCTTCAACGCGCGTCACATACCCGTCAACGCCGTCATCGAGCGGTATCGCGGTCACAAACAGCGAATTATCCTCAATAGGGCTATAGGCCATCACATCAATGTGATCGACATCGAGACCCAGATAGAGATTCCACCAGCGTGTATCTTTTATCAAATCCTTATATAGTCGCCTGCCATTAGTCATGATAACGTTTGTGATTATTGAATAAAAATTGTCAGACCGCCTGGTTAAAAGTTTCGGGCATTGCCAACCGACGGGCGGAAATTAGAGTTCTGACCGCCACGGCCTGTTGAACGCCCCGATGAACGACCGTCGAACGGATTGCGGTTGTCATAGCCCGGACGTCCCATGTCGTCATAACCGTTACCATACTCGTCGTCCTCCTCCTCGTCATCGTCATTGCGATTACCCGACTGACGGCGATCCTTGGTCTTGGGCTTGTTTTTCTTGATAGCGTTGGGTTTCTGCATGTCGACTGGCAGCTCGTTGAGATCCCAGTCATTGGCTACATCCCAGTTCTGCTTCAGATTAATTTTCTTGGAGAAGTAGTACACATCCTCAGGCAGACGGCGTGCATTAAGGTCGCCGGTAGTCCACTTGCCGTCGCCATTGACATCGGCAAACGCTCTGACATAGTAGGTGCCGGCAAGCATGTGCTCGATACGCGCCACGCCATCGACAGCCTTGACCGACCGCACGGGCGCATCCTGACCGTTGAGCACCTCGACTATAAGGTCGGTTGAGTCGGGAAGATTGGTGAGGTTGAATATTAGTGTCGAGTATTCGTCGGCTTTACGCACCGATATTTCGGTCTCTATCGGCTTATTGAACAGTCCGTAAACTGTGTGTATCGATGCCGAGTCGACCGTGACTCGGTACTTCGTACCGGCCTCCCATGGATAGTCTATCCTATAGTTCATTATATGGCCGGTTGTATCAGGTAACAGCACGGGCGAGGGTAGTTTGCGCCACACGGTATCTTCCTGAACCTCCATGTGCCACGCTTTCGGGTCGAGCGATACTATAGGCTGACTCATAGTGATATATAGCGGCTGATTAACCTCTTGTGTGCTGCCTCCGATCTTAACATCCATGAATGTTATCTCGGGCGGCAATGTGTCGGCTGCCTCATCGTCGGCTTTCTTTTTCTTCTTTGATGCAGGTTTGGCCTTTTGTGAAGACTTGAGGAAAAAGCGTAGTGTATCTGAAGTCCACGACAACTGGTCGAGCGTGTCAGTGCGCATGTAGCGCGTAGCTATCAGCAATGAGTCCTGGGCGATTATTGCAGGATCAATAATCCAGTAGTCGAGAGTATCGAGCGTAGCCGAGTGGTTGAGCACCGAAGCATCGGGAGCATCGAGTCGACGTCCGGCGTTGGGGCCGTTGACAATGGTCAGCTCGGGGAGCGAATCGGCCGGAGCGGCGAAATTGATTGCTATACGGTTGGAATCGGCACGGCTGTAGTCCTTGAGATACTGTGCCATATAGTTCTCATTAAACCATGTGAACAATATGTCGTTAGGCAGATAGCGCACGCCGGGCCGTGTCGCGATCGAGTCGCCGCCCGTGCTTGACCGCAACGTGTCGGTGACGATGATATCCTCGACCGTGGGCGTTATCTGCATCGGGTAGAAAGCGATATCTTCAGAGCGATCCCAGTGATAGTCGCGGTTCATATCGTTGAGCGCAAAGACGTTGTACGTGCCTGGCTTGAGATTGCGTATGGTAAACTGTCCCAGCTGGTTGGTCTTGGCGATGCGCAGGAACGGTAGCGTGTTGATTGCCGTATCTGACAAATTATCGTACACGCCTACGAGCATGCCCTGTGCCGGCTCGAGATTGGAAGCCTGGAGCACCATGCCCGAGATACGCAGCGTGTCTATGGTATCACCTGTCGAAAAATCGAGCGCAAAACCGTCGAGTATGTTGCCCTCGTTGAGGTCACGTATAGCATCGCTGAAATCAAGTGTATATGTAGTATTAGGCAACAGCGTGTCTTTCAGCTCGACCGAGAGTTTACGTCCGTTGGCTATTATCGACGGCTGCTGTTTCTGAGCCGGTGACACAACTACCTTGTTGAGGATGTCATCGAGCTTGATATTCTCGTCAAATGTCGCCTCTATCTTATTGGAAGTAAAACCTGTAGTGCCGGGCGCTGGATTGCTGCGGAGATAGACCGGCGGGGTCTCGTCGCGCGGGCCACCCTGGGGGCGTCCTATACTGGCACACGCGCTAACAATCAAAGCCACCACACCCGACAGGGGGAGCAGCAGCCTCATACCCGGCGATGTGTTGCGTTTGCCATACATTGTACCCCGGAGCAGAATCGAACTGCTATCTAAGGTTTAGGAAACCTCTATTCTATCCGTTGAACTACCGGGGCAATTGTCGTTTGTGAGCACAAAGTTAATTTAAAATAGTGAATTTGCAAAACGGTTTTTGGTAAATAAGGATTGTTTTACCGCTCGGTTGTGCTAACTTTGCACAATAGTTATGAAAATTGTACTCATAAGCAACAGCGACCTGACAGGTGGTGCCGCCGTGGTGACAACCCGGCTGATGCACGCCCTGCGCGACCGCGGTATTGACGCGTCGATGCTGGTCATCAACAAGTTGAGCGATGACCCGAATATACACCTCATCGGCTCACCGCTTGGCCGCAAAGCGCGTTTTGTGGCCGAACGTGCCTATATATACGCCCACAACGGGTTCAACCGTCCCGACCTGTTCAAAGTGTCGGTGGCCAACTTCGGCTACGACCTGTCGCGTCACAAACTTGTCAGAGAGGCCGACGCCGTCATTCTCGCATGGATAAATCAGGGCATGATGTCGTTGAAAGGAATAGAACGGCTCGCTGCTACAGGCAAACGCATACTGTGGATTATGCACGACATGTGGTGTATGACAGGGTCGTGTCACCATGCACTCGACTGCCGCGGCTACCTCGACCGCTGTGGCAACTGCCGCTATTACAGGCACGGTACTCACGCCAACGACCTGTCACGCCGGGGATGGACTCAGAAAAAACGACTTTATGACGAGGCCTCAAACATGACCATGATAGCGGTGAGCAACTGGCTCGCCGACTGTGCCCGCGCCGGTTCTCTACTCTGCGACGCCGATGTCAGGGTCATTCACAACGTCTTCCCCGATGCCGATTTCTATACCCGTCCCAAGGGCACTCCCCTGCCCGACGGCATTGACCGCGCCAAGCGGCTAATAGTGATGGGTGCGGCACGCCTCGATGACCCGATCAAGGGCTTCGACCTGGCTATCGAGTCACTAAATCGTGTCGCCGAGCTTGAACCCGAGACCGCCCGTCAGTGTCAGGCAGTATTCTTCGGCACCCTGCGATATCCCGAAGCGTTGAATAAACTGAATTTCAATCATGTACACACAGGCCGCATCACCGACCCAATTGTGATACGCGAGCTGTATGCCTCGGCCGACATTGTGTTGTCAACATCGCGTTTCGAGACACTACCCGGCACAATCATCGAGGGAATGGCTGCCGGCTGTACTCCCGTCACCACTGGCAACGGCGGTCAGCGCGACATCGTGACCGACGGTGTCGACGGCTATATCACCGACTCGACACCCGACAGCGTGGCACGCGGCATCATATCGGCCCTCAACGCCCCTGCCGACCGCGAGCAGCAACATGCGACCATAAAATCAAAATTTGGCGCTCAGGCTGTCACTCAGGCCATTATCGACGCTGCCACCACAAACAGGATGGCGTAGAGGAACATCAGCACCGACGTCATGCCCAGCAACGGCGTCAGCGCCCTGCCCTCGCGGCGCCCCATTGTCACCGCTATCGCAATCTCGCCGGCGAGCGTCAGCACCGGGACTGCACACCACCCGTAGCTGAAGCCTGTCCAAACTGGCATCACGAGCGCCATAGCCACAACAGCATTAGCCACATAGAGACACCTCATGAACGGCCTCCCGAACCTCACGGCAAGCGTCAGCTTGTTGACGGCACGGTCATCATCCACGTCGCGGTAATTGTTGACAATAATTACATTGGCGCCTAACAGTCCTATTGCAAGACTGCCGGCCAAGACAACGCACGACCACTCGAGCGTCTCGACATAGTAGGTGAGATTGACAGGCACGAGACCAAAGAAAACCACTACAGCCACTTCGCCCCAGCCTCGCGTAGATAACGGATAAGGCCCCGTGCTGTAAGCGAGCACACCAAGCCCTATCGCCGCGCCGGCACCTATCAGCCACCAACCGCCCCAGTATATGAGCGACAGTCCCAGACACGCGGCGACGGCAAGGGTCACGAACACGGCCCGCTTCATCGCCGACGGGGTGATGTCACCCTCGGTCACACCACGCCTGGGCCCCTCGCGACCCTGACGGTCACGACCGGCCTTGAAGTCAAAATACTCGTTGGCATAGTTCGACGCTATCTGACACAACAACGCGAAGAGGGCACAAATCACCAGCGGCACCCACTTCACATTATTATATATAAGGTTATAACCGAGTACGGTGACCACGCCGGCAAGCGACACCGGCAACGTGCGCAGCCTCGTGGCCTCAATCCATGCTTTAATATTCATGACATGATAAACTTTTTGCGGTACAAAGTTACAAAAATTTGATTATCTTTGTCACCATGAACTATACAGTGATCATACCGGTGTACAACCGCCCCGACGAGGTCGACGAACTGCTCGCCAGCCTCGCCGCCCAGACATGCCGCGACTTTGAGGTGGTGATTGTCGAGGACGGCTCGACCGTACCGTGCCGCGAGGTTGTCGACCGTTACCGCGACGTGCTGCCGATTGTCTACATAGCCAAAGAAAACGAGGGGCGCTCGATTGCCCGCAATGTCGGTATCGAAGCCTCACACGGCGACTATCTGGTGTTCTTCGACTCAGACTGCGTCATACCGCCCGCCTACTTCGAGACTCTTACCCGCGAACTGGCAGCCAACCCCGTCGACTGCTATGGAGGCCCCGATGCTGCACACGAGTCGTTCAGCGACGTGCAGAAGGCTATCAACTATGCCATGACATCGTTCTGGACCACCGGCGGCATACGCGGCGGCAAAGTCAGCCTCGAGAAATTCGTACCGCGCACGTTCAATACAGGCTTCAGCCGCGAGGTCTACCGCCGGGTCGGAGGCTTCCGCGAGATGTTCTCCGAGGACATAGACATGAGCACCCGCATCAAGAACGCCGGTTTCTCGATAGCGCTGATACGCCCGGCATTCGTCTACCACAAACGCCGCATGGACTTCAGACGTTTCATTCGTCAGGTCTACGTGTTCGGCATGTCGCGCATAACACTCAAACTGCTTTATCCCGGCTCGCTCAAGCTCGTGCACACACTGCCGGCACTGTTCCTCATCGGCTCGGTCGCGCTGATTTTACTTGCCTGTATTGTGTCACCCTGGTTCCTGCTGCCGTTCGCGCTCTACATTCTACTGCTGTTTGTCAGCGCACTCGCGTCGACTCGCAGTGTCAAGATCGCAGCAATGGCAGTCCCGGCGGCATTCATACAGCTATGGGGCTACGGCTGGGGATTTATCAAAGCGTACACTATCAAGATAATATTTGGCCGCGGCCGTGACGTGAACGAGGAGATCGAGATGAGACGCGGAAAGTAACCCACCCAAAACCATGTATAACGACGAACAGCAACCTCTATTCTCAGCCCGCGTGGCCGACCTCAGTGTCGACGACAAGCCGCGCGAGAAAGCGCTGCGCAACGGCATCCAGTCGCTCAGCAAAGCCGAGCTGATGGCCATCATACTCGGCAGCGGCATGGTGGGCAAATCGGTCATAGACCTCAGCCGAGAGATACTGCGTGACAACGACGACAACATATCACGTATCGCCCGCATGTCGGTCGACGAGCTCACACGACGTTACAATGGTATAGGCCCGGCCAAGGCCATCAGTCTGCTCGCCGCTTTCGAGCTCGGCACGCGATGTATCCAGGACGGTAAGGAACTGCCCGAACAGATAAAGGACGGCCGCGACGTCTATGCCGTCATGAGGCAGAAACTCGAGCTCATCAACTATGAGGAGTTCTGGGTCATACACCTCTCGCGCGCCAACCGCATCATTGCCACCGAGTGTATTAGCCGCGGCGGCACGGCATCAACCGTAGTCGATGTCAAACTGATACTTAAAAGCGCCCTCAACAAACTCGCCTCGTCACTGATACTCGTGCACAACCACCCGTCGGGCAATCTCAGTCCGAGTTCTCAGGACGACGACATCACCCGACGCATCAAAAACGGCGCCGCCACCCTCGACATCAGGGTGCTTGACCACGTTATCATAACCCAGTCGGGCTACTACTCTTATACCGAAAAGGGCCGGTTATAAAGTTTAATTAAATCGTTTGGTGGAAGAAGGTCATAAATTTCAAAAATAATCATTACCTTTGCACCACTCGAGATAATTTACATAAACTTATGGGGGTGCTTCGGACACGTTCGCGCGCGACCTGCCGAGGCTGAGATTACACCCTTTGAACCTGATCCGGTTAATACCGGCGTAGTGAAAATTAAGGATGACGAAGAAACAGCTTCATCGTGCGGTGCTGCTTACAGCATCCGCTTCGCTGCCGTTTTTTGCATCGGCAGCCCAGAATGAAACCGAGTACAACGACTCGGCAGTAGTTAACCTTCATGCCGTCGAGGTCGTGGCCAACAAAGCTACCGTCACCACCCCGATCGCATTTACCAATCTCACAAGAGAACAGTTGGCATCAGAAAATGATGGCCGCGACATTCCGTTCCTGCTCGAACAGGTTCCGTCGGTCGTGGTGACCGGCGATGCAGGCGGTGGCATAGGCTATTCATCTATACGCGTCCGCGGTACTGACCCCTCACGTATCAACATCACCACCAACGGCGTGCCTATCAACGACTCAGAAAGCCACAATGTCTACTGGGTCAATATGCCCGACCTGGTGTCGTCAGTGCGTGAAATACAGGTGCAGCGCGGCGCCGGCACATCGACCAACGGTGCCGGTGCGTTCGGAGCCAGCATCAACCTCACCACCGATGCCCCATCGCGTGAACGGTACGCCGACGTCATCGCGTCCTACGGCTCGTACAACGCCAACCGTCAGACTGTCAAGGTCGGTTCGGGAACGTTCGGCGACCACTGGACGGTCGATGCACGCTTCAGTCACATAGGCTCGGACGGCTACATTGACCGCGCGTTCTCCAAGCTGTGGAGCTACCAGGGACAGCTGGCCTACTCATCGGCCAAGACCCTCGTGCGACTGCTCGCCTTTGGCGGCAAGGAGCAGACCTACATGGCATGGGACTATGCCTCGGCCGAGCAGATGAAGGAGTTCGGACGCCGCTACAACCCGTGCGGTGAGTACACCGACAAGGACGGCAAGACAGCCTACTACCCCGACCAGTGTGACAATTTCGTCCAGCACCATGTCCAGCTCATGCTCACTCAGACATTGAGCTCGCAGTGGTCGCTCAACGCCGCGCTACACTACACCAAGGGCGACGGCTACTATGAACAATACAAGACCAACCGCACCCTCACCGAGTATGGTCTGGAATCGTTCTACGACGCCGATGGCAACAAAATCAAAAAAAGCGACCTCATACGCCTGAAATTCAACGACAACGACTTTGGCGGCGGAATCATCAACGCCAAGTTCCGCAGTCAGCGCGCCAACGTCACCATCGGCTCGGCACTCAACTACCACCGCGGCATACACTACGGACAGGTCGAGTGGGTGCGCAACTACGTCGGCCCCATCGACCCCCTGCAGCAGTACTACAACAACACCGGCCGTAAGCTCGACTTCAACATCTACTCCCGCGGCGATGTGTCAATCAACCGCAACTGGACCGTCTATGCCGACCTCCAGTACCGCCACATACACTACACCATCAAGGGTGTCAGCGACAACTTTGACTGGAACACCGACGGCATGGCCCTGCTCGACATCTGCCGCGACTACAATTTCTTCAACCCCAAGGCCGGTATCAACTACACCGCCGGCAACCACCGCGCGTTCGCTTCATGGAGTGTGGCCCATAAAGAGCCCGTTCGCGACAACTTCACTGACGGCGACGCCAACCGTCTGCCCAGTGCCGAACGCCTCTTTGACTATGAGCTCGGCTACAACTATGTCACACCGCTGTTCAACGTCGGCGTCAACCTCTATTATATGGACTACAAAGACCAGCTCGTAGTCACCGGACAGCTCTCGGATACCGGCAACCCTCTAAGTGTCAACGTACCGTCAAGTTACCGCGCCGGCATCGAGATTCAGGCCGGACTGCACCCCCTCAAATGGTTTAGCTGGGACATCAACGCCACCTTCTCGCGCAACCGCATCAAGAACTTTGTCGAGTATATCTATGAGGACGAGTGGACCAACCCAATCACCATCGACTGTGGCGACACCCCCATCGCCTTCTCGCCGTCGGTAATACTCTACAACGCCTTTAACTTCAAAGTCAAAGGCTTCGATGCGAAACTCACCACCCAATATGTATCAAGCCAGTACATGAACAACGCACGCTCGGCCGAGGCCAAGCTCGACGGCTACTGCGTGAGCAACCTACACCTCGGGTACACATTCCATAATCTTCACGGCATCAAGGCTATGCGACTCGGCTTTGCCATCTACAACCTATTCAACAAGGAGTACTGCAACAACGGCTATGCCGGTGCCGGTTACTATGTCGACGGTGGCGAGAAAGTCATCTACCGTTATGCAGGCTATGCTGCACAGGCTACCACCAACGTGATGGGAACCGTTTCACTCAGTTTCTGATAACGCAACGATATGACGTGGGATTTATTCATAGAGGTTCTCGGCTTCATCGTCGGTCTGCTATACCTATGGTTTGAGTATCATGCCGACAGACGTGTATGGTTAGTATCGATCATAATGCCGATGATATCTTTGTATGTCTATTTCTCACGCGGACTGTATGCCGACTTCGGCATCAACATCTACTATCTCCTTATGGCCATATACGGTTATATCCACTGGACTCGTGCAAGCCATAAAGAGAAACCACAACCTGACAAATCAAAAGCTCACCGGCCTGTCACATACATGCCGGTGAGCCTGTTGTGGTTTGTCGTGCCCGGTCTTGCCGCCGTCTGGGCAGCTATATGGTTCATTCTTGTAACATTTACCGACAGTACCGTACCAGTAGCCGACTCGTTTACTACAGCCCTCAGCATTGTGGGAACGTGGATGCTGGCACGTAAGTGGGTCGAGCAATGGCTTGCATGGATTATGGTCGACGCAGTGTGTGGGGGCCTGTATATATACAAAGGCATCTATTTTTATGCAGTTCTATATGCCATCTACACAGTAGTTGCATTTGCCGGCTATGCCAAGTGGAAGAGGATGGCAGCCTCAGAACAGTGTGAGCTGAACCGGCGCTGACTGAACCGGCGCGACCGTAGCACTCAACCTAAGCGAGCGGCGCTCAAGCCAGCCCAGCGTGCTGTTGCGCAGCTCTACCGTCACCAGACCAGCCACCCCGTGCAGATGCGAACATATCGATTTCATGAGTTCGGTTATCGAGCCGAAACCCGAGAGCGTGAGCTGTACAAGCGTGCGGTGACCCGAGAGAACGGTTGCATATACTGTGTCGGTAGTGTGTAATTGAGTATTCATAATTCTGCTGACTTTTTGTTTACAGTGCAAAGTTAGCGTCACAGTGGGCAGGATAGCTGCCCACCAAAATTAATTAAACTTAATTACTGTCATAATTTTCACTATATATCAGTAATTTTGTATTACTGATGAGCAAAAGGAACATACATATTATTATTGTAGCCGGTGGTACAGGCAGCCGTTTCGGGGCTGATGTTCCGAAACAATACTGCATGCTCGGCGACCGCCCGGTGCTTTGCCACACTATCGGGCGCATGCTACTCGCCGCTCCCGACTCGCATATCATAACCGTCGTAAGCGAACCGATGGCCGACTACTGGCGACAGCTCGCCGCCGGACACAACTGTCCGACGGGTGAAATCGTCACAGGCGGTGCCACACGCTGGGAGTCGGTCAAAAACGCGCTCGACACTATCACGACATGCGGCGACAACGATATCGTACTCGTTCACGACGGCGCACGCCCGCTCATAGACGCCGCCACGGTGAGAGAGATTATCGGCGCATGCCACGCCGCCACGTCGGTCGTGCCTGTATGCCCGGTCACCGACTCGCTGAGACAGCTGTTGCCCGATGGCAGCTCGGTAGCTGTCACCCGCAGCGAATACCGCGCGGTGGCTACCCCCCAGGGATTCATGGTTGCCGACCTGAAGCGGGCATACACTCTGCCCTACCGCAACTCGTTCACCGACGACGCCTCGGTAATGGCTGCCGCCGGCATGACAGCCACCACGCTCATTGAGTCATCACCACGCAACATCAAGATAACCAATCCCGGCGACATCGCGCTCGCATCGTGGTATCTCACCCAAGAGTCATGAATTCCCTGAGACGGCACGAAACGAAGTTTGTCAAGGGAATAGGCCCTAAACGTGCCGAACTGCTTGAAAAAGAGCTCGGCATAAAGTCGGTCTATGACCTGTTGCACCACTTTCCCCACAGCTACCTCGACCGCTCGTCGATCTACACCATCAGCCGGCTGTCGGGCGACATGCCTAAGATTCAGCTGCGCCGCCGCATCAGAAGTATCAACACCCTGGGCGAGGGTGCCAAGATGCGC